>JBFKLX010000010.1:0-48518 GCA_041630155.1 Acidobacteriota bacterium | reverse complement strand
GCGAGGCCAGGAGTTTCAGGTTCGACATCGCCTGGCCGGCGTCATCGAGTCCGGCCGCAAGCCCTGCGCGCGGGTCGGCGGACAGTCTGACCAGCAGCGCGTTCATGCGCTCGATCTCGGCGGTCTGGTCGTTGGTGACGTTGGTCGTGAACTCGAACAGCACCGGGTCGTACGCTGAACCCGGCTGTTCGAGGAGCTTCTCGACCATCGTCACCGCGCCCTTGTGGTGGGTGATCATCAGCGTCAGGAACAGCCGATCGAAAGCCGTGCCGTCCACTCGAGCGAGCTCGGCCATCTGCTCGGGTGTGGCCATGCCGGCCATGGTGTGGTGGGTGTGCATCGCCTCGTGTGCGGCCGGGTCCGGCACGCGCTGGCCGCGCTCGCGCAGCCACTGCTGCATGAACTCGATCTCGTCGCCCTGCGAGACGTTGATGCGCCCGGCCACGTCGATCAGCTCGGGTCGGTTGGTACGATCGGCCACCAGTGCGGCCATCTCGAGGGCCTGATGATGATGCGGAATCATGTCCTGCATGAACCGCACGTCGGCCGGCGAGTAACTCGTATCAGCAATCTCGATCGCCTCTTCGGCGCTGAGCTCGCGCGCCGGCTGACCCGGCGCACCCGGCTGGACGATGGGCACCTGGGCCAGGCCGACGGTCGGCAGGCCCAGCAGTATCACGCCCAAACAGGCGCACCGAAGCTGTCGCATCAAAGAATCAAGGATAGCGGTCAAGGGGCACACTCCTCTGCATGAGATCGTTCATTGGGCGTCTGACTCGCCTCAATCTATCAGATCGGTAGCGTACAGGGTGCAAAGGAGTCCATATTCCAGGTGCAAGTCTCACCCCCGCTCGAGCCGTGACACTCACGTAGATGCGGTAGTGCTGACTCCTCGGACGGGTCGCCTCCAGTGCATCTTCTCCCATCTGCCTCGGGAGTGGACTGTCACTGAGATCGCTGACTTTTCTCAATTCTATTCGCAGCCACATGGGCAAATTGCCCAACACGACCCGGTCAATTCTGTGACTGTTCGCGAAACTCGTCCGCCTGATCAGCTCACCGTACTCATCCACGCGACGGGCAGTCTTGATGACCCTTCTCATGAGTGAGGGGCCGATCGCTCTGAGCAGCAGGTTGACTTGCTGCAGGTTGGCTCTGAAGGCGTCAGAGAACTTCTCGGCATCCACATCTCGATACGGTTCGTACAGATACGCCGCTCGATCTGGCTTCAGGATGCGGTAGATCTCCTCGATTCCCTCCTCTGGTTCATCCCATAGATACAGGCTGCCCGTGCAGGTGACGAGGTCGAAGTAATTGCTTGGGTAGCTGGTTCTCGAGATGTTCTCCTGGCGCAGGTCTACTGGGATTCCCGACAGATTTCTCTCTGCGATCAGGATCATCGAGGAAGAGATGTCGAGCCCAAACAGTTCGATATCGCGGTTGATGCGATGGATCTCCCGAAGCAACCTCCCCGGCCCCGTGCCGACATCCAGCAGAAGGCCTTCGCTCAGCCTGGAACAGAGGTCTCGAGCGACTTGAGTGAACTGCAACTGTACGGGCCTGATCTGGACTATTCGATCGTACAGCCTTGCGGCGAATCTCGGGAGTCTCCTGAACCTATCGTCCCCGATGCGCATCGCTGTCCACATTCTTTCCCCAGCCAGGGGTCCGATCAAGGTGGCTCGTGGACCGCCTCGGGCTTTTCGAGCAACTGGTGACGGCGGAAGAGACCGATCGTGGGAATGACGAACAGCCAGAAGCCAGATTTCGGCATGATAACGACCCCCACACCCGTCATTACCAGAAGCACCCATGCAGAGAACCTTGGAAGCCTGAGGCCGGACCTTTCCATCCAGTCGATCAGCGCCCCCAGGATGAGCCATGCAAATCCCGTGAAAAGAAACCAGAACACGCGCTCTCGATCCGGCTGACCGTCTACGGTGTTGAGCAGCCGCTCGTCCAGGAGAGTAGCGATGGTTGGTCGGAAAACCACGAGACCGAAGATCGAGTGGATCAGACCGATAGCGATCACGCTCTTCCCAATCCAGGCTTTCATAACGCTCCGATAGACCCTCTGCGGCGTCCCGGCCTCTTCAGGGTTCCACCTCGCTCCCCGGCAGTCCGCATGGCGACCAGAATACTCTATCGGGTGGAAGGCAGGCGGCCACGGGAGGGAGACAGGCCCGCCTCGACCCGTTGCAGATGATTGGTTTGAGGTCCTCTCGGCGAGTCAGGTGCGTTGTCCAGCGGGCCGTTGAGGGCAGGACAACTCGAGTCCTCTGTCTTCAGAGTGCTCCAGTGACAAATCTTACCAGAGCAGCTTTTTACCTGGTCGCAACCCTGACCTCGGGCCGGAACAGCTCGACAAGGAGGTTTTGGGACAGTTCGTCCCCCTCGTGGCCGGGTACCCACCTTCCGAAGCCGCCTCCGTAGAGCCGGTTGCGTTTGACCCCGCATCCGCAAGAATTCGCCCTGATCCATCCTCCTGCTTGGTGGGCAAATGATGCAAAGCGGGCGGGGGTGCTCCAGCCCAGCTCGTTCCTGAGCCGACCGGCTCCCGTCCATGCATCACCTCACCCTTCAGACGATCTGGTCCGATCCAGCGAATTACGGATCCTCACTCAGATTCAGCGACGGTCACGAAACTGGTCGTGGAATTCATGACAGGCCGCACCATCCCGCTGCTGCGCTCCAGACTCGGGCAGAGGTGTGTACCAGGAGAATCGGGAGGACGATGGGCTGTAGTCAGGCGGGATGTCTTCGAGAAGCTGGACGTTCAGCCGCTGTTTTCAGGGACTGGTGGATGGAGCTTACCTGACGAGGACAATGATCTTGCCCTTGTGATCGCCTCTGCCAAAGAGGCGCAATGCTTCGGGCAAATCGGCGAGCTCGTACGGGCCGTCGATCACTGGTGCCAATCTCCCGGCTTCGAACAGCTCATGCATGAAGGCGAGGTCTTTGTTGGGCTTCAAGGTCACGACGCGCAGGTGTTTGTCGTACAGCCGCGACACGATCGGGCCCAGGATCGCGGCCTGAAGCAGGCGCGGGATGTTGCCGCCGACGGTGACATAGGTGCCGGCAGGCTCGAGTGCGCGGACGTAGGCGAATGGCGAACGGTTGGTCTTGGTATCGAGGATCAGGTCATAACACTTGCCGCCTCTGGTGAAGTCTTCCTCGAGGTAGTCGATGACGTGGTCGGCGCCCAAGGCGCGCAACATGTCGAGTTTGCCGGGCTTGTCGACCACGGTCACTTCCACGTCGTGGAGTTTGGCCATCTGCAAGGCGAAGGTACCAACGCCCCCGCCTGCCCCGTTCAGCAGCAGCGTCTGGCCGGACTGGATCCGGCCCACATCGATGAGGCCCTGCACCGCCAGCATGCCCGCTTGCGGGATGGCGGCCGCTTGCTCGAAGGTCATTCCGGCCGGCTTGCGGGCGAGGGCTGCTTCCGGCGCACAGACATATTCGGCAAAGCCGCCGAAACCGCACATGCACAAATCACCGTGGACCTCGTCACCTGGCTGAAACGCTTTGACACCGCTGCCCACGGCTTCGACACGGCCGGCGACATCGCAGCCAAGGATCTGCACCTTCGGTGTGAAGAGACCGTAGAACATGCGAGTCACGGACGCACCCTGCAGCAGCGCCCAGTCCCAATCGTTGATGGACGAAGCATGCACCCGAACCAGGACTTCATCGGCTTCGGGCGCGGGCTTGGCGACGTCCCTCAGTTCCAGGACGTCGGGCGTCCCGTAGCTTTCCATGACGACTGCCTTCATGAGTACGTCCCGATGCTCACAGACTCCCACGCCACCACGACTCTGGACAACTCATTTCTCGACCGGCGCCAGTGGGAGAGATGCACAACGTTGGCAGGCATGCGCCAGTGGGCCACTATTCACTATTCACTATTCAGATGGTTCGAAACTCAGTTCGATTCCGCCGTACCATCTGGCGAAGAAGTTGTACAGAACCGCCTCGATGAGTCCTGCTGCGAAGCCAAAGGCCCCAGAGAGGACCGGCATCCCTATGAGTGCCAGGAATGCGAGTGCCGTACCCAGGTTCACCCCACCGGTCGTGACCACATCATAGACGAATCCACCGAAGGAATAGATGATCCCGCAAATCAACCCCACCGGTGCCAGCAGAACGGCTTGGAATCTGGCCACGGACAACACTCTCAGTTTTCCCAGTTTCGACATGAGCGATTTCTCCCTCTCAAAACCAACCGTCTCTGTTCATCGGGCGATCAGCATCCTCACCCGCTGGGGCTCGGTTCCCGGCGGCCGTGTCGGGGCCCCGTGAGCATCTCGTCGCGTGAACGGGTGATGCATGAGGATGTCCTGCTTGCCGTCCTTGTTGAGGTCCACCAGCCAGGTGTATTCCCTGTCGTTGGGCAGGATGACCGCCACCTCCTGCGGCTGCCGGGCGAACAGGTCCGGCCGCGGCACGCCGACAAAGGCGTGCAGTCCCCTAAAGGTGTGCTCGATAAGCAGGTCTGAGCGGCCGTCGCCGGTCACATCCCCGATGAGCAAATTCGTGTTGAAGGCGCGCGGCCAACCTTTTTGTGTCTTTCGGCTCTCGTGCGTCCCGCCTCGAAGCACGATGTCCAGTGGCACCCACCCCGGCTCTCGATGGCTGGGCGCACCGTCCAACGCGATTCTGCGGATGGCGTTGGGTTTGTCGGGGTAGTGACCCCCTTCCAGGTGGTAGAACTCGAGATCCAACCAAATGTCATCGCCCATGGCCCCTTTGATTCTCTTCCAGAGACTGCTCGTGAGGAACTTGACCTCGATGGTTGTGAACATCAAGTCGATCTGGCCGTCCTGATCGAAGTCGTGCCGGTCCATCCCGACCTGGATTCTGTTGTCCGACTGGAAGGCGATGTCCACGCCCGCTGCGAATACGGTGCCCCCGTCGGGTGCTGGCTTGCCAAAATGCACCTCGTAGGTGGAGCGCTTGCTGGAGATTCTCCTGCCCTCCAGCGAGTGAACCACGAGATCGCCGACGCCGTCGCGGTTCAGGTCGGCGAGCGAGTGCAGCACCCTCCCTGTCATGTCTCCGGTGGCGAGCGTGTCGAGTTTGTCAGAGTCGAATGACACCTCTGTGGCGAAGGTCTGCGCCACTGGGGCAAACAAGCCACGCTTGTCCTGCGGGTGAACCTCGAAGTGGTCCTCGCTCCAGAACACCAGGTCGCTGCGACCATCCTGGTTGTAGTCCATCTCGTGGACACGGCTCTGAGACCAGGGGTTGTACCGATATCCGTCGGCTCCGTAGATCCTACCCATCTCGGTGGAGGTGCCGATCTTCACAGGATCGGCGAACGCACCGTCGCTCATCTGGATGAACACCCGGAAGCCATCGACGTCCGGCACGACCAGGTCGTCGCGCTCGTCGTGGTTCACGTCCTGAGTGATGTCCACATGGGGGATTTCGCCTCTGCGAGGCGGGTCGAAGCTGGAAGTCACCGCCAGCAGTGCCCGCTCCGTCACCGATTCGGGATCGAACCAGTTCAGGCGGCCCGGCTCGTAGGTGACCAACCGGTCGCGTCCGCCGAGGTTGGCCACGTCGACGAACAACACCTCGGGACGCAGCGTTGCGTCGAGTCTCGGCGCCCAGGTGCCGTCGCCGAACGCATAGATACGCAAGCGGCGGTCGTCGTTCTCGTCGACGTTCACCACGGCAAGTTCCGCGACAGCGCCACCGAGAAGAAATCCCGTCACGACAGTCTGGCGTTTCGAGGAGCCGGTGACGATCTCGTACTGCTCGAAAGTCAATTGCGCGGCGGCAGGCGTCATGAAACCCGGTAGGAATACTCCAAGAACCAGTATGGAGGACAGGCTTGGATGCCTCGTGCGTCCGGTTGCCGAGTTTCTGGTCATTTTCGTCCTTCGCTCCGCCCCCAGTCTACGGGTGGTCCGGCGAAACCGACAAGCGACAAGGTGCGACAGAGACGAAATGGCGTTTTGTGGCGTCCCGAGGACGGCCTCTGGCCTAGCCGGGGCCATCCACAAGCCTTTCGGCTGCAAGCGCCGCTCCCTCTGAATCTCCCGGTGTCTTGAACGGCCACCAGTTCCCCATTGAATCGAAACTGAACGAGGGCCCGACGGCCTGCCGGTAAAGCCGGTCCGAGTTCCTCTCCGGTAACGCCGTCGGGAAACCCGGGCACGTCAACGATGCGCTTGTCCGGATAGAGCAACTGGGGCTGGCCGCCAGTCCCACCGGATCCAGCACCGACGATGACCACATCCCCGTGAGGAAGATTAGCGAAATCGACGTCCGAGCCGAGTTCCGTAATGTCTGAGTCTGGCATGGCGCACACCCCGCACGGCCTCAAACTTCGCTGAAGGAGTCGTTGTCAGACTCAATCATCGCGTTGACTGCAAGGCAGTGTCGAGGCTTGGCCCCGCACCCGGACCGGCCAAGTCTTTCCCTTCGCCGCCGAACGAAAACCAATGCACCCCTGCTCGCAGGAGCAATGACGTGGAGAGACGGATTTGGCCCCGCAGACGCCGCTGTGGAGCTCACTGACGCAAAGTCGTCAGGACTGGCCGTCCCCTGACAGGTGTTATCCTGAGCCGACGTGTTGTCAAGACTTCTTCTCGAGATACCGCTGGGGTTTGCGCCCTTTCGAAGGTTTTTCTGGAAGCGTTCTTACCAGTATCTGGCTGCCGCGCACCCCGATTGTGACTGGACCTTCATGAATTATGGCTTCGCACCGGCGACCGGGGACGAACGGCCTCGGTTGGAGCCGGCCGACGAGCCGGACCGCTACTGCATTCAGCTCTACCACCATGTGGCCACCCAGGTGGACATCCGGGGAATGGAGGCGCTCGAGGTGAGCAGCGGGCGCGGAGGCGGGGCCTCCTACATCCAGCGCTATCTGCGACCGCGGGCGACCGTCGGGCTGGATTTCTCGGCCAGCGCGGTCCGGTTTTGCCGCCGCTGCCACCTGGTCGAGGGGCTTTCGTTCCAAACCGGCGATGCCGAGAATCTCCCCTTTGACGGCAACGTATTCGATGTCGTCGTGAATGTCGAAGCTTCGCACTGCTACGGGTCGATGGACGCTTTTCTGAGCCAGATCGGCCGCGTTTTGCGTCCTGGGGGATACTTCCTCTACGCTGACTTCCGCTCCAGCAACGCCATCGATTCGCTGAGCCAGGAGTTGGCGCGCGCTCCTTTGGAACTGGTCGGAGAACGCGACATCACCAGCAATGTACTGGAAGCGCTGCGACTCGATTCCCAACGCAAACAGACTCTCATCGAGCAGAGGGCAGGTCCCGTGCTGCGCCAGGCGATCGAGGAATTTGCCGCCGTCGAAGGCAGCCGGATGTTCCGGGGATTCCTGACTCGCGAGCGAATCTACAAGAGTTTCGTACTGCGAAAAAGGTAGCGAGGCCGTCATTTCGCCTGGGTGGCTGAGCCCAGTGGCGGGGGGCGTTACAAATCACGGATTACCTCAGGCCAGACCGCGGCGGGCACGCTCGCCGTCTGGGCCGCGGCCGGCCTGATGCTGGCGGGCGCCTATTCCGTCGCCCCATGGCAGTTCTTGCGCACGGAGGTCCCGACCAAGCCCTCACGGTACACACCAATCCGCATCGGCGAGGATTGACCCGAGCCAATCGCAAGCCCCCTGGGACATCCGCCGGGCACTATTCGGGCTCGCGCAAAGAAAACTTCTCATTTTCGCATCCCATCTCCGGGCCGTCCTGGGCCGATTTTCAGTCCAAAACCCTCAACGGAGGCTTTGGATAAGCCTGCGGTTTTGCTTCCTCAGATCGGCCCAATCCAACTCCCAATCCGGGGGCGAATTGGTGCGTTCCGAGAGTTGAAACATCGCGCCAACGGGGATAGTGTGCTGGTGTATGAAGAATCGTTTGCGGGCGCGGGACGTGGCGGTCTTTTCCTTGCTGGTCTTGCTGGGCGGAGTCGCTGCCGAGGGGCAGGAGCCGCCTCGGGCGTGGATGGATGGTACCGGGCCGGGATGGGTCGCTCTTGAAGGCGAGGATTTCGTTCCGGTCAACGGCGACCCGGACACCTGGAAGTGGAAAGAGGGCATCTGGCATTGTTCGGGCCAGCCCATTGGTGTGATGCGGTCCCGCCGGCAATACGCCAACTTCGAGATGGTCGTGCAGTGGCGCCATCTCCGTTCCGCCGGAAATTCCGGTGTGTTCGTGTGGGTTCCGGAGTCGGCGCTGCAAGGGCTCGAACCGGGGAAACTTCCCGATGGCGGAATCGAAGTCCAGATGCTGGATCATGGCTACACCGAGCAGTACCGGCAGCAAACCGGAAATGAGCCGGACTGGTTCAGTACCAACGGCGACGTGTTTGCAGTGGGCAAGTCTCAGCTGACGCCGTTTCCCCCGCTTTCACCCAACGGAAAACGCAGCTTCCCCAGCCAGAACCGCAGCCGGGGCGTCGGCGAGTGGAATCACTACTACGTGCGCGCCATCAACGGGGAATTGAGGCTTTGGGTCAACGGCGTCGAGGTGTCTGGAGGCCGGGACAGCCAGCCGCGGGAGGGCTATCTGGCCCTGGAGTCGGAAGGATCCCCGATAGAGTTCAAAGAAATCCGAATTCGCACATTGCCTTGAGCAATTGAAAAGAAGGCCGGGCGGGAGCTACTGCTCGGCGGGCAGCAGGCGACGCAGCTCGTCGAACCAATTCTGGACCCGGTGAATCTCACTGGGATTAGGCTCGTCGATCACGGCTTGCATAGCAAGCCGATCAAGCCCTCGGGGCATGAGGAACCTTCCCTCGGCAGCGACGCACCATGGGCGGACGGGCTGAAATGGGGCGGAGTGATCCCTCTCGCCCCTGCTTTCTTCGAATTGCTCGAGAGTATTCAGAACCGAACTTCAGGCACCAGTATCGAATCGCTTCGTGGGAGACCGAGACCCACGTTCAGCGAGCAAATCCTCTACATCGCGGAGGCTGAGTGTGAACCGCTTGATAGAGCCAGACGGCATGGCTGATGATTTCGGGCGGGAAACGGTGGCGTCCGTAGAGTGGTTGCATCGACCGATTGTCCCGGACGCCGGGCTAATTCGACAATGCCGTGCTCCTGCATCTCCCCGAACCGTGGCGGCTGCAATCGCACCGCAGCAATCGCAATTTCCTCTTCGCCCTCGATCAGCAGGGCAGTATGCTAGAGAAGCCAGGGCCACGCCAGACCTGCCCCTGGCTGAAAAGAACGTTCGGCCCTGCGACAAGTTGACAGTGCGAAAGGATGTGCCCATGAGTGCGGCTGAGGACTGGGCCCGCGACTTCTTCGCGGGCCTATTCGTCGATCTCTGGCTGGCAGCAACCACGGAGCAACAGACGCGCCGGGAGGCCGACTTCCTGGAGAAGGTACTTCGCTTACCTGGCGGGGCCAGCATTGTGGACTTGGCCTGCGGTGGGGGGCGTCACTGCCTCGAACTGTCCGCACGGGGCTACCGGCTGACCGGGGTGGACATCTCGCCCGATTTCTTGGCTGTCGCCCGTGCCGCCGCCGCGGAACGTGGCCTCGCAGTGACATGGGAGCAGCGCGCCATGCACGATCTCCCCTGGGAAGCGGCCTTCGACGGGGCGATCTGCATGGGCAACAGCCTCGGCGGCTTGGACGACGCCGGGATCGCCGCCTTCTTGCGGGCAGTCGCCCGCACGCTCAAGCCCGCGTCCCGGTTGGTCTTGGACACCGGGTTCGTGGCCGAGTCCCTCCTCCCCAACCTCGAGGAACGTCACTGGGGGCCGGTGGAGGACATCCTCTACCTCGCCCACCGTCGCTACGACCATGTCCAGGGCCGGCTGAACATTGACTATACCTTCATCCGGGAAGGCCGGGTGGAGAAGAAATCGGGGTTCGGCCGAGTCTACACTTACAAGGAGTTCTGCCGCCTGATCGAGGAGGCCGGCTTCGACGGCATCGAGGGATACGCTTCCGCCGCACTGGAACCTTATCGGCTGGGGTCGCCGGAGTTGCTTCTGGTGGCGACGAAGAAGGGGAGCTGACAACGTGAAGAATCTGATGATCAACCCACTCCGGCCGAACCAGGCGCTGCACCTGACCCGGCCCGCCGGTGTTGGTTCTGGGAATTCGGAGCCACCTGATGTGGGCCCGGGGGTCGGCATCGGTCCTTTTTTGGCGCTGGAGGGAGTCAGGGCGGGCCAGATCAGGGCTCGGAATGACCGGGAGCCGCCTGATGAGCGACCTCGGAAAAGAGAGTGTTTTGAGATCATGAAAACCATCGGATACCACACGATCCCCATAACTGCGGGCCTTCGCCGTTGAGATCCTCGAACTCGATGCACGCCTCGTGTCCTGCGCTCGTCGCTTTCTGGACACCTTCAGTCGTATCGAGTATTTGGAGACGAATTGGATTCCATCCGCTCAAGGTCCTTTCGGTGAAAGAACGCGGGGATTCGATCAAGTGGGCCTGAAGCTCAGGCCTCAACTCGACAACAGGAGCACACTCATGCAGAGGATGAGACCATTGATTGGCCGGACTTTTCTTTGTTTCCTGGTCACATTGCCAGTCGCTTCCACCGTCCTCGGGCACCCTGGCTCGGGGATTGTCGTCGATCGGCTCGGATACGTGTACTTCGTCGACACGGGAGTTGGCGTTTGGAAGATTGATCTCGAGGGCAGGTTGGTACGAACCGACGGACCCGCCTACCACTGGATGACCATCGACCACGATGGGCGCTTCAGTGGGGTCCGCCTCCCCCAGCCACTTCCACAGGATGTGTCGGTTGTCGGCACGAATCCGACCTTGATTCTCGGCGGGGATTTTCCGTTGACCGTCGGGGCCGATGGAGCGATGTATTATCCACAGGCCGTGAGTGATGGGCCCGTCCGCATCATGCGTCTGACGCCTTCCGGAAGTCGCACCCTTTTCGCGACGCTGCCCGAAGCCTTTGAAATCGGACCAGGGGGCCGGCGAGTCAGCGCCCAATGGATCCACGGGTTGGCGGCCGGTCGCGACGGATCACTCTATTACACCGAGCGGCACGCCGTGAGACGGATCGCTCCGAACGGCTCCGTGTCCCTTGTCGCCGGCCGTGTCACAGTGCCTGACTGTGTCTACCCGCCAGCCGTGACAGAGCCACGCGTGGCTCCGGATCTGCGTGGCTTGGATGTCGGGCCGGACGGAACCGTGTACGTGGCAGCCTCTGCCTGCAGCGCACTGCTGAAGATTGCGCCAACGGGGGACGTCTCGGTCGTGCTGCGTGCGTCGGATGCGTGGTCGCCAATGGGTGTAGCCGTATCGGACAGCGACCTGTACGTGCTCGAGTATCGCTATATTCCTACGGAGGTGCGACAGGAGTGGCTGCCGCGCGTCCGGAAAGTCGCGCGGGATGGGAAGGTGACGGTTGTCGCCACGGTGAAGCAACGGTAGCGGTGGCTTACACGACTGTTGGGCTTCGAGCCAACCCGTACCGACATGAAAATACTCGCGGCGGCGGATATACACGGCATGCGCCCGGTTTACGACTGGTTGCTGGGGGCAGCTCGCGAACATCGTGTCGAGGCCATTGTTCTGGCCGGGGATCTTCTTGGATGTCTGGAAGGATTCGCCACTCCGGAGGCGGCGCAGGAACACGAATCAGAAACCTTGGCCAGCTTGCTCGACAAGGCGGAAGCGCCCGTTCTTTACATCATGGGTAATGACGATCTAGTGGAGCTGAATTCTCTTTCGCATCGCGTTCGGTCAATCCACGCGCGTCGCGTTCGATGCGGCGCATTCAGTTTTGTCGGCTATCAGTACTCGTTGCCATTCATGGGTGGTACTTTCGAGAAGCCCGAGGAGGACATCGAGAACGATTTGAAGTCTCTGGCAGCGTTGATGGATGCGGACACGGTCTTTGTCTCGCATAGTCCGGTTCACGGCATTCTGGACCCGGGCCTTGGGGACGCCAAAATTGGCAGTAGTTCCCTGCGCGACTTCCTCAATGAGCATCCGTTTCAAGCGCACATCCACGGCCACAGTCACGCGGGTTTCGGCCGAATGGGCAAACATTTCAACGTAGCGTCGGCGGGGCGCGCCAGGTCGATGATTATTGATCTCAAAAGGATGGAACACCAGCTGCTCGAACGGGAACGGAGCGCCGCAGGGTGACAGCCTGACACGGCGCTGGAGCCGGCGGCGCCCGAAGGCGGTAAGAGCCGCGGCTCAGGCCAATGCGTTAGATGCAGAATCGCCCGAGCACATGAGTGAAAACGTCCAAAGCATGTTTCTGGCTCCTGCCGGCCTGTATCTTCCACTAGTCGTTGCTTTGGTTTTGGCGTTGCGCCGGCCGCCTCGTCGTGGTGCGGCAGGCGATCGTACGAAGCTCGTCGAGGCATTTCTGATCGGCATCGCCTGTCAATGCGCTCACACCATCGAGGAGTTCGTGACGGGTGTCCACTTGCTCTATCCGCCGTTGATCGGTCTGGTTCCGCTGTCGGCCGAGTTGTTCGTGGGGTTCAACATCTTCTGGCTCGGGGTTTGGGTGCTTTCGGCGTTGGGCGTCCTGCGCGGATCGCGGGTCGCATATTTCCCGGTCTGGTTCTTTGGATTGGCGATGTGTCTCAACGGAATCCTTCATCCGCTGCTGGCGGTCTGGGTGGCCGGCTATTTTCCCGGCCTTGTCACCTCTCCAATTGTCGGCATAATGGGCGTGGTCGTCATCCAGAGGCTGTTCGCGGTCACGGATGGGAACGGATGATGGATCGCTGCCACCCGGCCAGGCGCTCAGCCCGACCTGGGAGGATTTCGTTCCTGAACTGAAACAAAAGGCCGTGCAGCTTCCGAAGATGTCCATGAGGAGAAACAGCAGAATTCATTGGATCCTGGTGACGGGCGCCGCCGACAACCTGAGCCCGGAAGAAGTCGAAGCCGCCAACCAGGTCGGGGCCATGCTCGCACGGGAAGGGTATGGGCTCATCGTCGGGGACTGGCACGGCGTGGACTGGTTGGTGAAGGCGGCGTTTCTGGAGGCCTTACCCGGACACGAGCAGCCCGCTCGGATCAAACACGTCGCCAATTATCGGGAAGGCGAACTCGTCCGCGTTCCCCGGGCCGAGGTTCTGGAGGACGACGGGCCGAACACGGGTTACAGTCGTTCTGCGATTCTGGCCGCTGACGCCGGCATCATCGTATCGGGTCGAAAGGGATCCAAGCCGTCGATGGACGCACTCTTGCGACATCAAAAACCGGTCCTCCCGGTGGCCTTCCTGGGCTGGGATGCGTTCGAGATCTACCGCGACATCCTGGCGGATTGGAACGAGCGTCCAGTGCAAGGATTGACGGAACGTCAATTCCTGGAATTGATGAAGCCCTGGCGCCGCAACCCGCAGACGATCGCCCGTACCTTGAGGGCCTCGCTCGCGACTGAGCCGGAGATCTTCATCTCCTACCGTCGCGGCGACGTTCCCGCCGCGGCAGGAAGAGTGTTCGACGAGCTGGCCCATGCGTATGGGCAGAGGTCTGTCTTTATCGACTATGCGAATCTCACGCTCGGTGAAGACCTGGAACGCATCCTCCTTCAACTGCGAAGATGCAAAGTGCTGGTCACGATGATTGGCCCCAACTGGAGACCCGATCGGTTGCATCAGGAGGGTGACTACGTTCGGCGGGAGATCGAAGCCGCCAAACAGGCGAATCTCAGCGTGATTCCGCTTCTGGTCAGTCGAACGACTCCTCCTCCCAGGGAAGAAATCCCCGAGACTTTGGCGTTCCTTTGGGAACTCAACTTTGCGACCTTGCAGATGAACGATTGGGCGAGCAGCATCCGGCGGCTGAAGGAAGCCGTCGACAAAGCGATCTTCGAGTGATTCCCGGCTTTCCGGCTCCCCTTGGCCTTGCTTGCCCCTCTGGTTTCTGGCACGGTGGGATCGTAGCCCATGAGCAATAAGATTCGGTCGGTGCTCACCCGCCTCGGTCTGAGGGAGGAAACCGACTCGAAGCAGGAGAAACCCGACCCGGAAACGGAATTTACCCAGGTCGTCGAGCACCTGAAGGCGATCGGCGAAGGACAAGAGAACCTCAACGAGCTCTGGAACCTCGAGGGTTGGCTGCTGGCTCTGGCGTGGCTGGAAGCGCGAAGAGAACTCGCCGACGTCATCGCCGAATGGTTCGAGAGCCCTTTGTTCATTCTCAGGATGGCCGCGATCCGAGTAGCCGGCCGGTGGGCGGCGGACGGTTTTCAGGTGGAACGTTGGCTTCCGTCGCTGCGACGAGCGGTGCTGGACGTCCAGCTGGGGCAGTGGACGAGTGTGACGGCGTGTCGGACGGTCGCCGAGCTGCGGGACCAGGAGAGCCTTCCGACTCTGATCGAGATGCTCCCCCGCCCGGCCAGCGACTGGCACGCAGAGGAACTGATCAGAGCTCTCGACACGATCCTGGCCGAGGCGACCGACGAGGATCTGTCGCAGCGAATTTCCGCCGTTCCGATCTCCACTCTCAAGGACGCCGTCGAGCGCCTTCGCGGCCTGGGACCGTCGACCCGACCCCAGCTCGAGCGGCTGCTCGACCGGATGGAGGACCAGAGACGGACCACCGTCGACCGAAAGTTGCTCCAGAGCTACGGCCGGATCCTCAACGAACGTCCCGAAACAGGGGATCGGGCGCATTTTGTCGAACCCTTGCTGGAGGCGATGGAAAATCGTCTCTCCCGGCCCGGGAACCGATCCTTTCTCCTGGTCGGCCCGTCCGGCGTGGGCAAGACGGCGGCCATCCGGGAGCTGGGACGTCGACTGGCCCGAGCCTCTCCCCCCGTGCTGCTGTTGGAGGCGTCAACGGTCGACGTGATGGCGGGAACGCGCTGGGTGGGCGAATGGCAAACCAGGCTGCGCGATCTGGTCGAGGCGATTCAGGCCCCGAAGCCGATCGTCTGGTACATCCCGGACATCGCCAACATCTTCTCGGCGGGGCGTTCCTCGACCGGTTACGAGAATTTTTCCGACTACCTCCTCCCCTTCGTGGAGCGCGGTGAGATCGTGATCATCGGCGAAGCCGTGCCCCAGGTGCTGCGCACCCAGATCGAGTCGGTGCCGGCGGCGCGTCAAGCCTTGCCGATCATCCGGATGAACGAGCCTACTCCCTCGACCTCGCGTGAGATCGTGGAGCGGGTCCGTGAAGAGATCCGGGATCGCTGCCAGGCCCAAGGGCGTCGACTGCGACTCGACGACGAGACCCTGGAGGCTCTTCTGGCCTGGGCGGACCGATATTCCGCGGGGATCGCATCGCCGGGCCGCCAGGTCCGTCTGCTGCGGGAGGTCGCGAGCGAGCGGCTCCAGGAAGTCGAGGGGGACGCCGAGATTCAGAAACAGGACGTCCTGTCGATCGTGGCGGCCCGCACCGGCATCCCCAGGAAACTGGTCGACGATTCGGAGCCCTTGGATCTCGAAACGGTCCGCGCATTCTTTCGGCGGCGGGTGTTCGGTCAGGACTCCGCCGTGGAAGCCCTGGTGGATCGAATTGCGCTGATCAAAGCCGGCCTCCTTCGCGAGGACAAGCCTCTCGGCGTGTTCTTCTTCGTCGGACCCACGGGAGTCGGGAAGACCGAATCGGCCAAGGCTCTGGCCGAATTCCTGTTCGGCAGCCCGGATCGCCTGATTCGGGTCGACATGAGCGAGTTCAAGGATTACAGCTCGTTCGAGAAACTGATCGGGAACCCACGCGACCTCTCCTACACGCCCACCTTGCTGGCGCGAGTCCGGCAGCAGCCGTTCAGCGTCGTCCTGCTGGACGAATTCGAGAAGGCGCATCCCAACATCTTCGACCTGTTTCTGCAGGTCTTCGACAATGGACGTCTGACGGACGCTTCCGGTGAAGCCTCCGATTTTCGTCAGACCACCATCATCATGACTTCCAATCTGGGGAGCCATCTTCACAGCTCCCCGCCGCCCGGCTTCGCCGGCGAAGTCGAGTCGCTCTCCACCGGCAGGATCCAGCGCGAGATGGAACGGTTCTTCCGGCCCGAATTCATCAACCGCATCGACAGGATTGTCACGTTCGAGCCTTTCGACTACGAAGTCATGCAGCGGCTGGCCCGTGCCGAGATCGATGCCCTGATCCGGCGCAGCGAACGCTTCCGCCGCAACATGCTCCTGGAGATCGAACCGTCGGCAATGGCCCTGGTTCTCAAACAGGGGTTCAGCCCGGTTTACGGCGCCCGTCCCCTCAAGCGCCAGGTCGAACATCTCCTGGCCGCTCCGCTGGCGCACAGGCTGGTAGAAATGAAGGGGGACGAAGAAGCGCTCTTCATCCTCTCGGCCCCCGGAGACTCGGTGCGGGTGGACGCGGTTTCGCTCAGTGAAAAGGCGGCACCCGACATCCCGGACACCAGTTTGTCGGTTTCGGTCCCCATCGGCCAGGGGGAGCGAGATCTTTCGCTCCCCGACTGCCGGCGGCTGCGCGACGAGCTCGAGACACGCTACCACGAGCTGCTCGAGACGGCGGCGCCGACCTTGGAGGAGATGCGCAAGTCGCGAGAGCACCAGCTGTCGCGAACCGGCGAGTCCTCCTTCTGGGAGGACAACCTCGAGGCCCGTCGGATCCTGGCCTTGACGCGACATCAGGAACTGACCCTGGGGAGTGTCGACGAACTGCAGCGGGATTTCTTCCACCTGGGGAAGCGCTTGTCGGCGGGGAGGGAGATTTCCGAAGCGGAAGCCGCCCGGCTGGGAGCCCGGCTGGGAGGCCTCTCCCTGCGCCTCAATCAACTGGAAGTGGCCCTTCGGTGCAGGGGTCCCCTGGACCATCACGACGTCTTCATTTCCGCCCAACCCATCGGCAAGCAAGACTTCGAGGAGGACCTGTGCGGTCCTCTCCTGAAGATGTACACGGGCTGGCTGTCGTCGCGCGACTTCGAGATCCGGCTGGTGGATCAGCGCTGGGACGAGCAGGGATCCTGCGCGTCTTGGACCCTTCGCGCGCAGGGGCACACGTTGTTTGGCTGGTTGCGGCGCGAGACGGGACTGCATCGATTCGTCCACGGGGCCACCTCTGAGGCACGGCAGCGCGCCGCGATCGTGAGGGTCACGGTCCTTCCAGATCCGGAAAGGGATGAGTTCAAAGCCGGGGAGATCCGCAAGGACACGCGAACGCCCGGTCTGAAGCCGTCGGGTGAACCCTTCGCGACAGCGCTGAGCCTGGTTCATCTGCCCACTCTGACCATGGTTCAAGGGCAGTGCGACGAAGCCTCCACACAATGCGAGAGCCTGCTGCGCGACTGGCTTCACGCCCGCGTGGAGGCGCCCTCGGTCCGTCTCGATTCGCCGGAGCGGCGCTCCATCGTCCGTCAATACATTCTCTCTCCCAGTCCGCTCGTGAAGGACGCAGGAGCCAAGCTGCGAACCGGTAGAATTCAGGCCGTCTTCGCCGGTCAGATCGAGGAATTCCTCATCGAGCACGTGAGGCGCTGTACGGCGGGCGACCCGGGTTGATCGGCGAAAACCCGACCCCCGCCGCAGGTTTTCTCGGTTCACCGCAGGGCCCAATCATCCGGAGTTGCGAAGTGTCCACTTTTCGGGGAACGTTCGATCGTGGACATGAAGCCAAAACCACCAGACCTGCTCGCTCCCCGCAAATCGCTTGGCGCCCGGCTACTGTCCGTTGAGAAAATCCCAGGCCAAACCGGCCAGGGCGCGTACGCCGACCACGAGGGCGTCCTCGTTGGCGTAGAAGTGGGGGGAGTGGTTGGGAGCCGCCTCGTCGGGTGCCACGCCTTCACGGTTGACGCCCAGCAGGACGAACAGACCAGGAACCTCGTTTGCATAGAACGAGAAATCCTCGGCGCCGGTGATCGGAGGCGTCTCGAAGACCCGATCTCCCGATGCCCAGCTCAGAGTTGGCAGCATCCGGCGGGTGAGCTCCGGATCGTTGTAGGTAACGGGACCATAGGGTTCGATGGTTACTTCTGCGGTCGCTCCCGCAGCCTCGGCCACCGCTTCGGCAGTGCGTCGGATGCGGCGGTGGAAATCCTCCTGCATGGTGGGATCAAACGTGCGGATGGTGCCGGTCAACTCGACCGAATCGGGGATGATGTTTCCTCGGACGCCACCGTGGAAGCTTCCCACCGATACCACCACGGGGGCTCGGGTCAGGTCCATCTGGCGACTGGGAATGGTCTGTAGGGCGGCGATGATCTGGGCGGCGGCCGTGATCGGGTCGACGCCGCGCCAGGGGGCCGAACCGTGGGTCTGACGCCCGCGGACGGTGATGTGCAGCCAATCCGCTGCGGCCAAGGCTGCCCCCTCTCGATAGCCGATGGTACCGGGTGCGAAGGGGAAGACGTGGAGCCCGAAAATCGCCGCGGGACGCCATTTGCCTTCGAAGACCCCTTCCCGGAGCATCAGGGCCGAACCACCCTCTTCCCCTTCCGGCGCTCCTTCCTCGGCCGGCTGAAAAATGAAGCGAATCGTGCCCGGAAGCTGAGCGCGCAACCCGGCCAGCACCTGGGCCACGCCCATCAGGATGGCCGTGTGATTGTCGTGTCCGCAGGCGTGCATCACGGGAACCATCCTGCCGTTGTATTCGGCCACGGCAGTGGAGGCGAAGGGCACATCCACTGCTTCACGCACCGGCAGAGCGTCCATGTCGGCACGCAGCGCAACGACCGGGCCGGGCCTGCCGCCGATCAGGGTCCCCACCACGCCGGTGTGGGCGATGCCGGTCTCCACCGAGTCCAGGCCAATGGACCGCAGGTGTTCGGCTACCAGGGCGGCCGTTCGAACCTCGCGGTTGGAGAGCTCCGGGTGTTGATGGATGTCGCGACGCCAGGCGATCACCTGTGTCATGACGGCTTCAATGGCCTCCTCGAGGCGCTCCTTGGACGGCTCCGCCGCCTCCGCCGAAGCCAGAGACGGAAAGACAACCAACAGGGCGACCCATGCCGCGGTTTTCTTCATGTGTTCTCGCTCCCCGAGAAAAAATCAGTGGTTCGCTTTTCAGCCAGCCGGCTGTCGGAATGACACTGTCTGCCACTCCACGGCTGGCGCGTCTTCGCACCAGTCTACCGCGGCCGATCGGATCCTGCCATGGGCCGGCCTTGGGGGGCGAGCAACCATCCCGGCCCTTCCGATCACTTTCCCAACAACCGAGACCAGGGAAGCCACCTGAGCAGTGACAAGAAGTGTTGTCGCGGGTCGAGGTGTTCCAGTTGCCGGAAGGGAGCCTCCGGGCGTTTCTCGAATCGGTGACGCAGGAACGGGTCATGGGCGGCCGCATTTACGACGCCCACATTGCGGAAACCGCGAGATGGGCAGGAGCCCGAATCGTGGTCACCGAGAATCAGCGACACTTCATCCATCTGCTGAAGGAGGAAATCCGGGTGCTGACGGCGGACCAGTTCGCCGCTCTGCTCCCACCGGGTCCTTGACGGAGGACGCACGGCTCGAACAGGCCGCCTGGAGACAGAGTTGAGGGGGGCCGACGACACGCCTCATCCGCCCCTGCGCTTACACCCTTTCCGGCGGCCTCGCTCCGGCCAGCCGGCCCCCCAGCCCCCCGGCGGCGACGGCCAGGAGAGCCAGCGCCACCGCCCAGATTGCCGGCGGTCGCGCCGTGACTACGACCAGGGCGGCGACGACCACCCCGAGAGCCAGGCCGTTGACCTTGGGAGACCGGGCTTTTCGAGCGGCCCAGGCGGCCGCCAACACGGTGATCAGGATGGCCGCGATGGGCCCTACTACCGGCGCCGTGCCTTGGGCGAACTGCTCGATGGCGCCCTGATCCGGAGATCCTCGAGCCTCGAAGCCGAGTTTGAAGGCGTAACCGAAGACCATCACGAACACGAGGACCCAGGACAAAGCCACCGTGCCGATGGCGCCAACCAGCAGGCGTCCCCACCGTATGCTCCGTAGAAGTTCCTTCATGGATTCCCCCCAGCCTTTGGTTGAAATCTGCTCGGATCTCCCTACGCCCGTAGCGACTGATTTATTCTGGGGTGTGGAACCTCTGTCAGGCCGAATCCGTAAGGACTGTTCGACATCATGCTCGACCAATTGATTCAAGACCTCCGCTTCGCTCTCCGCCTGATTCTTCGCCGCCCCCTGAGCAGTTTCGTGATCGTCACGACGCTGGCGCTGGGGATCGTGGCCAACGTGACCATGTTCTCGGGATTCGACGCCTGGGTGCTGAGGGATCTGGACTTCCCCGAACCGGACCAGGTGGTCGCGGTCACGGAGTCCCAGCCCGACCGCAAACGGTTTTTCATGGACGTCTCGGCGCCCAACCTCACCGACTGGCAGGATCGACAGCGGTCGTTCCAGGGACTCGGAGCCTTTCGACGGGCCATCTTCAATTTCAACGACGAGGAGAATCCCGAGCGGATCACGGGTGCTCTCGTGACGGCCGAGCTGTTCACGGTCCTGGGCGTGGCGCCCGTCCTGGGGCGCAATTTCACAGCCACCGAGGACGACCCCGGAGGGGGTGACGACCGAGTCCTGCTCAGTGATCTCTTCTGGCGGACGAGACTGGACGCCGACCCGGAGATCCTGGGCAAGACGATTCGCATCGACGGCCGGCTCAAGGAGGTGGTGGGCGTGATGGAGCCGGGCTTCCGCTTCCCCGAATGGGCCGATCTCTGGCTGCCGCTGGTGCTGGACCCGGCCACCGAGGAGCGCGCCGTCCGGAATCTGGAGGTGGTGGCGCGCCTGAAACCGGGCAGGAGCGTGCAACAGGCGGCGGCGGAAATGAAAGAGATCGCGCGCGACCTGGAGCGTCTCCACCCCGAGACCAACCGGGGCTGGAGCGCCGAGGTACGCACTCTTCACGAGGAGTTGGTGCCGCCGGTGATCGAGGTGGCCCTCATCGCCTCGCTGGTTGCCGCTTTGTTACTCCTGCTCGTCATCTGCGCCAACGTCGCCAGCCTCTTTCTGGCCCAGGCGACGGCGCGGCGGCAGGAGACGGCCTTGCGGGCGGCACTGGGGGCCGAACGAGGACGGCTGGTGCGCCAGTGGCTGACCGAGTGCATCGTGTTGGCGTTGGCCGCGGGCGCCTTGGGCGCCGCCCTTTCGGGACCCACGATCGACTGGACCAAGAGCTGGGTTCCCGTCCAGGTCCCCTACCTGTTCGAGTTTGGCTTCGACTCTCGCGCCCTGATCTACACCCTGTTCGTCTCACTGCTGGCCGGCCTGGCCTGTGGGCTGGCACCCATTGTCCGCAACTCGGGATTGGACGTGTTCCAGGCCCTCAAGATGGGGGCCGGGGGATTGCAGACCCGGGGCGGCGGATTCTTGCGTTCCGCCCTGGTGGCCTCGGAGTTCGCACTCGCCATGGCGCTCGTGATTGGCGCGCTGCTCATGCTGCGCAGCTTCGTCAACCAGCAGAGACTCGACCCGGGCTTCGCCACCCGCGATCTGGTCACTCTGGACTTGTCGATGACCGGCCAGGAGCTGGAAGCCCGTCCGGCCAGGATGGCGCTGCTGGATCGGATCCTGCGGGAGCTGGCCGAATTGCCCGAGGTCTCGTCCGCCAGCGCGGTCAGTATCCTGCCGGTCAGCAACGGCTACGAGGTCCCCAGCATCGAGCTCGAGGGACGCGCCATCCCTCCCGAGGAGCGCCCGCGGGCCACGTTGCATGCGATGAGCCACGACTACCTGGAGACCCTGGGGCTGCCCGTGCAGAAAGGCCGGCGCTTCACGGTGGAGGAATCCACCCGGGGAGGGGATGTCGTCCTGGTCAGTGGTTCTCTCGCGGAGCAACTCTGGCCCGGAGAAGATCCTCTGGGACGCCGCCTCCGGCTTCTTCCCTCGCCGCAGTGGCGGAGGGTGGTGGGCGTCACGAGCGACGTCCACACCGGCCATCGCATGGTGTCGTCTGGCTCCCTTCCGGAGCGAGAACAGGTCTACGTGCCGCTCGTTTCCAGCGATCGAAGCTCGCTGAAGCTGGTGCTCCGGAGCAGGGCGCCGCGGGCGGCGCTGGCTCCCCGCGTTCACGACGTCTTGCGTGGCCAGGCGCCAGGATTGCCCATTTCCGAGTTGCTGACCATGGATGCGGCCATCGACCAGGTGCAGTGGGTGATGCGCTACTTCAGCCAGACCTTTCTCTTCTATGCCTGCCTGGCGCTGGGGATCGCCACACTGGGAGTTTATGGTGTGACTGCCGACTCGGTGAGGAGCCGGACGCGCGAGATGGCGATTCGGCGAGCCCTGGGTGCCAGCCGGATCGACCTGTTCCGTCTCGTCGTTCGACAGGGCCTGGTGCTGGCGGGTCTGGGCGCAATGTTGGGCACGGTCCTGGCGCTCACCATGACCGGATTCATGGGATCCATGTTGTATGGTGTCAGCACCCGGGATCCGTTGATTTTCATGGGCGTCGGGTTGCTGATGCTCCTGGTGGGGTCAGCCGCCAGCCTCCTCTCTGCCCGGCAGGTTCTCAACACCGACATGATCACCGCGCTCCGCGCCGAATGAGCAAGCGCGGTCCTACGCGGGTCGAGCTCGTATCCCACCATCCCAGGCTGAGCCAGCTCCAGAAGAACGCCAATCAACTCGTCGCGATGGTTGCCTCGCTCACACCGACGCGCTCCGAGTAGAAGGTGGTCGTCGCGGTGGGTGATCGCCAAGCGACTCCCTGGTCTTCACATCGACATTCCCGGCGATTGGGTGCATGCTGAGTGCAATGGCTGTCCAAGACAGCCACGATCGACCTGGAGGCATATGAGATTCTTTCCCGCCGCAAGCGGCCGGGACAGTCTTATTCCCAGGTCATCGAAGAGCACATCGCAAAAAAGAATGCGGCCGGAAATCTGCTCGCCGCACTGGACCGGCTTCTCTTTCCGGCGAGACCCTCCAGGCTGTCGAGCGCCGCAAAAGGAGCCCGGGCCGGGTGTCGAAACTCCTGATCCATCTGGACTCCACTTTCTTGGTCGACTTGCTTCGCGAGAGCCGTCGAAAAGGGCGAGGGCCCGGCCATATCTTTCCCGAGGTCCGTTCCCGACGAGGGTCTGTGGATCAGCGTCGGATTGATCGGGAGAGGGCGATCTCGCCCTGAGCCGGAAGGTCCGAGATCCGAACCGCGCTCCATTCATGGGATGAGGTCGCCGAAGAGAGGAGGAGGCGAGGCGGTGTCTTCAATCGGGCCCGCAGCCGAGCTTTCGAGCAAGTCGCTCACAGTGGCTTGCCGCATCGCCGGCAAAAAGTCGCGTCGGTCTGATGGGACTCCGCCATGCAGTAAGGGCAGGCCTGAGTGGAAAAACCGCGCTTCTTTCTGGAATCGATGATCTCCGCCGACACGAAACCGGTCGGGACGATGATCAGACTGTATCCCACCAGAATCAGGAACGCCGAGAGAATCTTCCCCAGGGTGGTCCTGGGGACGATGTCCCCGTAGCCCACCGTCGTCATCGTGATGATGGCCCAGTAGATCGACTGGGGGATCGACGTGAACTGGCTCCTTTCACCTCCGTAGAAGCTCTCCACCTCGTACATGGCGGTTCCCGCGATGGTCACCGTGATCATGACGACGGCGAGAAAGACGACGACCTTGGCCCGGGCCCGCCACACCGCGGCGCCCAGGTGCTCCGACTCGCTCGTCAGGTGAATCAGTTTTAGAATTCGGAACACTCGCAGCAGCCGGAAGGAGCGCACTACGGCGAAGGACGTCACTCCTCCCGTCCAGAGCCCGACATAGGCCGGCAGAAAAGCGATCAGGTCGATGATGCCGTAGAAACTGGTGGCATAGGCGAGCCGGCCCCGCACGGAGATGAGCCGCAAGATGTATTCGAGGGTGAACAGCGCCGTGAAAAACCATTCGGTTGCGATCAACAAGGGACCGTGCCGCTGCCCGATGCTCTCGACGGTCTCGAGACAGACAGCGCCGACGCTCAGGAGAATGGTCACCAGCAGCCCGATGTCGAACCACTTGCCCGCGCGAGTGTCGGCTTCGAAGATGATCTCGTACAGTCGCTCCCTCCAGGGAGCCCGGCGAGCGGGCTTCATTGGGCCAGTGTACTTTCGCTGCGTGGTGATTGAAAGATCCCCGCAGCTCGTACTTCGTCCTTCCATTGCACCTTCGTCATCATCGGTTCGCAGGACTCTCGAGTAAGTTTTCCATTCGCCATTTCTGCAAGGCTCGGCATCTGAGCAAAGGAACGAATCAAGCGTGCGTGCCTCGTTGAGAGGGGACTGACATGAAGAGTGATCGAGAGTCCGGGTTCTCCTTGATCGAGTTGATTGTGGTTCTGGTCCTCTTGGGGGCGCTGGTCGCTGTCGTGGCCCCCAATCTGATGACCCGGGGCGGTGACGCAAAGAGCGATGTTGCGCGGCTGGGTCTCTCGAGGCTCGAAGGCTCTCTGGACATGTTCTATTTCGACGTCGGTCGATATCCGACGACTCGCGAAGGGCTGGAGGCTCTGGTGATGGATCCCGATGCAGCAAGTTGGCGCGGCCCCTATCTCAAGAGCAGGAGGTCGCTGATTGATCCGTGGGGAAAGCAATTCCAGTATCGCTCTCCCGGAGAGAATGGTGACTACGACCTGTGGAGCACCGGCGCGGATGGACTACCGGGGGGCGAGGGCAACAATGCCGACGTCACCTCCTGGTAAGAGATTTTCACATCCTGGATCATGCGACCCGGAGCCGTCCCGAACCGCTCCACGACCCTGTTTCCTTCAGGGTCGCAGTCCTTCCGGACCCTGGGCCGGATCTCCGAACAAAATGCCGGGCAGGCGAACCACAACGGTATGCAAGAGGCCGAGGCACGTCTTTCGTGTGCTTGAATGGGCGACTGTGCCGCCGCTCGAACTCTCTGGCAACGAGGAAAGACCGCAACGTACGAGGGTTCACCGGGTGGCCGGCGGGGAGCCGGGATCGCGCACGAAAACGATATCGCGCACACGGCCCGCCGAGAGGTTGAAGCCGGTGACGGAGCCCTGGTCGTCGCGGCCAAATTCGATGGCCCAGCCGCCCAGAAAGACGTCCCCGGTCGCGGGCCGCAGCTCCCGCTTCGCGCCCCGTCCGAATTCAACCGTCAGATGGTCATCCCCGGCAACGATCCGGTAGTCGATCTCGAGTTCCTCGCTGTGATAAATGCCGACATAGTCGCGGAGAACCTCCTCCGTCGGCACCTCACGGGTGACCGCAACGAACCGGTTGCTCGTCCCGGACTGGTGAAGGATGACCTCCCGGGCTCCCCCCGCGTCGGTGAATTCGATGACGACCCGAACCGGAATCCCGTCGATACGAAACCTGTGGTCCGCTGCGGCAATCAGCGGGTACGAGCTGCCGCTCCTCAGGTTGGTCACGGTCAGCTTCCCCTCGCGAACCTCGAAGAGCAGGATGTTGTGCGTTTCGGGGTTTTGAAAGCTCCCCTCCAGCGCACGCAGCGTTTCGATTTTCGGCTCGACGGCCTCGAGCGGAGCCTCATCGCTCGAATCCTCGACCGCCAGCAGGTCACCCAGATAGACTGCGGCCACCTTTTCGGCCTGCCGGGTGGCCGAGATGGAGCCCAGGTTGCACAGGCAGACCACCGAGAGCTGCTGTTCCGGGAATCGCATCAGATCGGATCGGAAACCGCCCCAGCCGCCGCCGTGACGGACCGTCTTCAGGCCCCGGTGCTCGCCCACCTGAAGGCCCAGGGCATAGGAAATCTGTTTGCCGTCGTTGAGCACGCCCTGCTCCTGCAGCCTGGTGATCAATTCCTCGCCCAGGACTTCGTGAGTCTGAAAGACCCGGTCCCAGCGCCCCAGGTCTTCAATGGTCGTGTAGATCTGGCCATCTCCCGGAACCGCGAAGTTGTAGTAATGGTCGACCACCGTCTCGTCGCCGTTTCTCGAGTAGCCGGTAGCGCGTCCCGGGATGACTCGCGTACGATCGTCGTACACCTGCGTGTGGTGCATCCCCAGCGGTCCAAAGACCCGGCCTTCGAGCAGCTGGCCCATCGGCTTTCCGGAGACCCGTTCCGCGATGGCGGCCAGCAGGATGTAGCCGGAATTGCTGTAGAGGTACTCTTCCCCCGGTGCAAAGTTGAGGCGCTGCTGGCGGGTGACGATCTCAACCACGTCGTTCAGTTCGTAGACGTCGTGCGACTCCAGCCCCTTCAGCTCCATCAGCACCAGGTAGTCGCGAATCCCACTGGTGTGATTGAGGAGATGGCGGATGGTGAGGGGACGCTGGTATTCGGGCAGCTCGGCAAGATACTTGCGAGCCGGATCATCGATGGAGAGCAAGCCGTCCTGCTCCAGCAGCAGGATCGCCACGGCGGTGAACTGCTTGGAAGTCGAGCCGATGTCGAAAACCGTGGTCGGTGTGATGGGAATTTCGTGATCCAGGTTGGCCCGGCCGTAGCCGGCAGCGTGCACCAACCGCCCCTCCCGGATGACACCCACGGCACAGCCGGGCGAATCGGGCCGGTTCCACTCCGCGAACAGCGCGTCGACGCGTTGCGGCAACGACGGCGGCTCCTCCCGCGCCGCCGCGAGACTGCCCGCTGAAATCAGGCAAGAGAAGAAAAGACAGGTCAGGCGTAGACATCGCTCGTTTCCCATGGATCCTCCCGCTCCATTCTAGCCCGATCGGTTTGAGGGCCGTTTGCATCGACAGGTCAGCGCGCCCAACCCAAGCCAGACCACGCGCCGATCGATGTTGGGAGATCAGCCTGGCGGCGGGGCGATGCACGAAAGGGTTGACCGGATCACGAGCCCGGCGCAGGGAAAGAGGTTGGTCTTCCGGGCCACATTGTGGATGATGTATGAGGCGGCGATCAGCCAAGCCAACGGGTCGGACAGTTCCGGGTGCACAAGGGTTCGTGCTCACACACGCCCCGGCGTGAGGCCTCGTGACCTGTGTTCGGCAGGAAGGCGTGTATGGAGGTTTCGCGATCGACGAATAACGGTCTGGTCGTGTTCGTGATCGCCGCTGTGTTGGTGGCACTCGTCGTGAACGCCTTTCTGGCCAAGGCCGGATGGCCGGACCAGGTCGGCCCAACCGTCGTGCCGGAGGGCTGGAAGTGGGTCGATCAGGTGGTCGGATCGGTCTGGGTGCTGCTGTTCGCGGCCATGGGCGCGTCGGCCTGGCTGGCCTACTCGTCGAAGGGTTCGGAGTCCGCGTCCCGGCCGGTTAGTGGTCGCTCTGATCGTCATCTGTGCCCTCTATCCGCTGCACACGACGGGCCTTCAGGTGATCCCGGGATTGGTTGGCAACGTCGTCGTGATGATCCTGACCCTTGGCGTAGCGATCGTGATCTGGCCGTCCAGCCGGCTCTCCTCGGTCCTGCTCGCCCCCGTGGCGGCCTGGCTGGCGGTTGCGACCATCTACCTGGTCAAGCTGATTTCGGTCAACACCCCAACCACGTAGTGCCAGGCGCGAGATGTCGGAAGAAACTCCATGAAGCCATTCAGACCCCGCACGATCACTCTGCGAGGCCGAGTGCTGGCGGCTGCAGAAATTGACGATGTCTTCCCACTGTTTTCTCCGGAGGGCGAGAAGCTCTGGGTTCCCGGCTGGGATCCGGAGTTCCTCGACCCTCCTGAAAGCGACTGGAGCGAAGGCCAGATCTTTCGTACTCGGGAGGAAATGGGTGAGGCGGTCTGGGTGGTGACGCGGTTGGACCGGGCCCTGCACAGAGTTGAATACTATCGGGTAGAGCCGGAGCGGTATGTCGCTCGCGTCGAGGTCAGTTGCCGGCCCGTGCCGTCTGCGAGGACGGAAGCTTCAATTGCGTACTCGTTCGTTGGCCTTTCTGAGGCCGGAAATCGAGAAATCGCCGCCATGACTCAGCAAGCCTATGATGCCAAGATGTTACGCTGGGTCGAGTGGATCAACCGTTACCTGGCCGAGCCCGAGACGGGACCCGATGTCTGACGCGGTGTGCCGATAGCGCGCATCAGAGGCCGGGGTCATCCCACCTGAACCAAAGACCAGAAGTTCAGCCGCAGCAAGGCTTGGCGCTCGGTTTCGCGCATCTGAGCCGAGCTACGCCAGAAGCTTGAGCCTACCTTCCTATCAATGAAGCGCGCCGCCTCCCCGCTGTCGAGCCAGCT
This sequence comes from Acidobacteriota bacterium, assembly GCA_041630155.1. GTDB lineage: Bacteria > Acidobacteriota > UBA6911 > RPQK01 > JANQFM01 > JBFGHG01. The sequence continues at coordinate 20,570 of JBFKLX010000010.1, read as the reverse complement.
GTAGTCATTGGCCCAGCCGCGGATCACGCGGTTGGCTCCCTGGATCTTCTCTTCCCGGGAAAATCAAGACCGTATCGGCGTCCAGGAAGTCCCTCCGGTCGAGCACGAAAAGGAGCTTCTACAGCGCCAAATGGAAATTCATCCGACGGCGGGATCGTCCTCGGACGGGCTACCCTCGGAAAGGTTTTGGCAGCAATGGACACTACCGACCTTCGAACGGCATAGCGCCGTGACGGAGGACTCATGACGCGACGAGTGTTCTGGACCATTTTTTTCCAAGCCGCGCTTTCCTGGCAGGCCAGCCCCGCGTTGGCGGTGTGCCATTTGCCCGGGATCAGCCGGCCGCTGCGCTGCACGAGCATCCCGGTCTTCGAAAACCGCCAGGAACAACAAGGGCGCAAGATCCGGATCGCGGTGGCCGTCATCCCGGCCCAGCAGCGCGACCGCCGACCCGATCCGCTGCTGGTTCTGGCCGGCGGGCCCGGTCAGTCGGCGCGGGAGCTGGCGGGGTTGTTTCACGACCTCTTCGCCGAGGTGGGACGAACTCGCGACATCCTGCTCGTCGACGTGCGCGGCACCGGGGCGTCCAACCCGCTGCACTGCTCCGGCCCCGCGCCCGGCCTCGATTCCATCGAATCGGCCGATCTGACCGCCTGCCTCGAAGCGCTCGACGCCGATGTCCGCTGGTACGCCAACGAGACGATCGCCGACGACCTGGACGAGGTCCTCACGGTGCTCGGGTACGATCGCGTCAACGTGTGGGGCGGGTCGTACGGGACGAGGGCCGCGTTGGTCTTCAGCCGCCGGCATTCCCAACGGGTGCGCAGCGTCATCCTCGACTCGCCGGCTCCCTTCGAGCTTCGGTTTCCTTTGCACGCTGCGGCCGACTCGCAAAGAGCCCTGGACAGGCTTCTGGAAGATTGCGAGGCGGACCCGGACTGTGGCGACACGTTTCCCAACCTGCGGGCCGGCCTGGCCCGTCTCAGGAGGGATCTCACCCGAAAGCCCAGAATCGTGGATCTGCCCTCGCCTCTGACGGGGCGACCGCTTCGACTCCGAATCGACGCCGGGTTCCTGGCCTCCGCCATCCGGGGAGCGCTGTACCTGACGGACGGATCGAGCCTGCTCCCCCTCGGCATCACGGCGGCCTCGCAAAACGAGTTCGGTCCGCTGGCCGCCACCACCAGCCGGCTGCTCCGCTCAACGGTTGGGAGCATGGCGATCGGATCGACGCTCTCCGTGCTGTGCACCGAAGACCTTCCCTTCGTGGACACGGAGGAGGCGTCCGGGGCGAGCCGCGGGACGTTCCTGGGAGATCGCATGGTTCGCGAGTGGCGGAGGATGTGCGCCTCCTGGCCCAGGGGCCCCACGCCCGATCGCTCGCCGCGGCTCCTCCAGATGCCGGCGCTGATCGTTTCGGGAGAACTCGACCCGGTCACGCCGCCGCGCTGGGGTGAGGAGATGCTGCGCTCGTTCGCCAACGGGCGCCACGTAGTCGTGGCCGGCGCCGCCCACAATGCTTCCCTGGGTGGCTGCCTGCCCAAACTGATGGCTCGCTTCGTCCAGTCCGCCGACGCGCAGTCGGTGGACGTCGAGTGCGCGCAGCGACGAAGCCGCCCCCCTTTCGTCCTGGACCCGACCGCGGTCCGCTCTGGAGGCAGGCCATGATTGAAATACGAAACCTGACTCGGACAGTCTCTGGGCGGGCCATCGTGGAAGACGTCAGCTTCGCGGCCCGCGACGGACGGATCACCGGCCTGCTCGGACCCAACGGCGCCGGCAAGACGACCACGCTTCGGATGATCACCGGGCTGGTGCGCCCCAACGGCGGAACTGTCCGGATCGACGGGCACGAGGCGCGCTCCCCCGACCTGAACACGCGATCGTTGCTGGGAGTCCTGACCGAAGACCCTGGGCTCTATCCCCGCCTCAGCGTGCGCGAGCACCTCGCCTACTCCGCCGGGCTGCAGGGCATCGGCAGCCACGGGTTGGAGCAGGCGGTGGCACGTGCAGCGGAACTGATGGGCATCACCGATCTGCTGGGCCGCCGCACGGCCGGCTTTTCTCGCGGCGAGCGCCAGCGGCTCGCGCTGGCACGGGTGCTCATGCACGATCCGCCCAACCTCTTGCTGGACGAGCCCACCAGCGGCCTGGACGTTGCCGCCAACCGCTCGCTGCGCGACCTGATCCGCCAGCTGGCCGAGCAGGGCCGGTGCGTCATCGTTTCCAGCCACGTCATGCAGGACGTCGCGGCGCTCTGCCACGTAGTGGTGATCATGAAACGGGGGCGCGTCATCGCCCAGGGCTCGCCTGCAGATCTGCTCGAGCGCACCGGCTGTTCAACGTTCGAGGACGCCTTCCTGGCGATTCTGGGCGACGGCGAGGGGCTCTCATGAAGATCTGGACCATCTTTCGAAAAGAATGTCTTGACGCGATTCGCGACCGGCGTGCTTTGGGCGTGGCAGTCCTGACGATGCTGGCTGGGCCCCTGCTGGTGGCCTTCCTGCTGGTCGGCGTGGCCGGCGGCGATGCAACGCTGGGACCCATCTCGGTGAGCCTGGAGGGGGCTGAGCATGCGCCCGATCTCGTCCGCTTTCTCACTGACCAACGCGTCGAGCCAAGCGAATCCACCCCGGTCCGGTTGAGCATCGCCCCCGATTACGCCGAGGATTTCCGACGAGGGCAGTCCGCGGCCGTGACGATCGACTTCGACTCCACGGCCCGCGCAGCCGGCTCGGCGGCGGAGCGGCTGCGGATTCTGCTGGCGCGGTACGCCTCCGAGATCTCGTCGCTGCGGCTGATGGCCCGAGGCGTCGACCCGATCGTGACCAAACCGCTGGACATCCGGGTCTACGACCACGCCCGTAATTCGTCCCGCTCCGCGGCGGCGGTTTCCATGATTCCCATGTTCTTGTTGATGGCAGTCCTGCTGGGATGCATGAACCTGGCGATCGAGTGCACGGCCGGCGAGCGCGAGCGTCAGAACCTCGAATCACTCTTGATCCACCCGGTTTCCGCGGCTGAGATTGCAATCGGAAAGTGGTTGGCCACGTTCTCGTTCGCCGCGGCCTCCGCCATCGGCATGCTCGTCGTGCTGCGCGCAGTGTTGGAGCTTCCGGCCCTGCGGCGGCTGCCGATCCTGATCGATTGCGGCTGGTCGGCACAGCTCGGCCTGGCCCTTCTCTTGCTGCCGTTTGCGGCCTTGGCGGCGGCCCTGCAGCTGATCGTCGCACTTCGCTCGCGGAGTTTCAAGGAGGCGCAAGCACAGCTCTCTCTGCTGCTCTTCGCGCCGATGGTTCCGGGCTTTCTTTTTGCGTTCGACCCGCCGGCTCGCCTGGCCGAGCTGTCCTGGTTCCCGCTCGTCGGACATCAGCTGCTGGCAGGCGGGATGCTGGAAGGCGCAGACGTTTCCTGGCAACAGCTCCTACTTCTCGCTATCGTCTGCCTCGTGGCCACCATCGGGCTGGTGGCTCTGCTGGCGAGGAGATTCGCGAGCGAGCAGATTCTGCCAAAGGCATGAGCGAACGAGCTTCTAGAGACCAGGTTTTCGACGAGCTGATCCGCGCCGAGGGCGCAGCGCTGCGGCGGTTGACCGCGGTCTATGAAGCCAACCCGGCTCGCCGCGAGGACCTGTTTCAGGAGATTGCGCTGGCTGTCTGGGCCGCCCTGCCCCGTTTTCGCGGGGAAGCTTCGCTGCGCACCTTCGTCTATCGCATCGCCCACAACCAGGGGCTTCGGCATGCCTCACGGGCCGTACGCGAAAAGAACCAGCTGCTCGAGCAGGCCCTCGAGATCGCAGACCACCGAAGCGATCTCCAGGAAGATGTCGAGCGGAGGCAACGGGCCGAGCACCTTCGCTCAGCCATTCGCCGGCTCCCGCTGGTGCTGCGCCAGGCGATCGTGCTTCAACTGGAAGGGCTTTCTTCCCAGGAAATCGCCGAGGTCCTGGGCACCAGCGTCAACGGCGTGCTGATTCGATTGTCGAGGGCAAAGAGCAAGCTTCGGGAAATTCTCAGAGAAGGCGAGTCATCATGATCGAACGCGAGGACGAGTCTCACGACTGGAGTGAAGTCTGGAAAACCGCCGGGGAGGACGCCCGCATCGACGCGGCCACTCTGCGGGCCGAAGTCGAGCGCCGCACCCGACGATTTCGGCTTTGGGTGCTGCTGGAGGCGGCGATTTTGGCCTCCTGTCTGATCGGCCTTCCACTCTTCGCATGGTGGACGCGCGACATTGGAGACATCGCCCTGGCCACCGTTTTCAGCCTCCTGTGCGGGATCGGCCTGATCCGCGTTTTCTGGATCGCCCGCCACCACTGGAGCCCCCCCAGTGAGACGAGCAGAGAATTCGTGGGACTGATGTACCGGAGGGCGCGCACCGTCCGCCGGCAAATCCACCTGGGGTGGGGACTGCTGGTCGCGGAGGTCGTGGTGTTCGTCCCCTGGATCTCCCACACCCTGGGCCGCAAGTACGGAGCCGAGGTGCCGGCGGACGCCACGATCCAGGCCTGGAGTCACCTCGCCCTGCTGGTCGCTCTCGCCGCCCTCGTCCTAATCCTGGTCCAGCGCCGCAACCGAGCCGATTGCAAGCGCTGGGAGAGCTTGCGCGAGCAGTTGCGCGAAGCGGATCGCTGATGCCTCAGTAGGACAGGAGTTCCTGCTGACGCAGCCACGGGTTTGGGCTGTGGGGTGCGCTTCGGCGAGCTCGGCGAAAACCCCGCAACCGGAGGAGCAGGATCGTTCGAACGCGGGAAACACATTTCGAGCCGATAGCTCCGATCGAGTCTGGCAGCTCGCCCTAGAGCTGAAAGTGACCACCACCGGCGTGGAAGGCCGGGAAAACCAGGTCTCGGCCGGCGGTCTGATCGTCCCGCGCTCTCTGGCCCGGCAGGCTTGCGAGGCGTCAGAACAGTACTCCCGACTGGACGAATGCCGGAAAATCCTGGCGGCCCGCAGTCCCGATTAGAATCGCGAATCCCCAGCACCCCCGGGCTTGCCGGCCGCGCGGGAGAAGAGCGGCGGAAGCGGCTGGCTGCAACCGGGCCCGTTGGGGGCGAGCCAGGGCTTGATCGGCTTCAATTGAACCTGAGTTCGGCCAAGACCGGCTTGTGGTCCGAGGCGGACACCCGGTGCTCGATGATCGCTTGGCTGGCGGCGATCCCTGCACCGAGAATCCAGTCTTTCTGCCTTCTGGCCGAGGCGGGGGAGATCGCCCTCTCGAACGGGAGCAGGCGGATGTCGTTCAATCTCGCGACCTGGAAGACCGGAGATTGAAGGCCGGTCTCCGTATTCAGGTCTCCCGCAATGACGACAGGACCGGAGTATTCCGTTCGCTGGATGTCGGTGATGATCTCCTCCATCTGTTTGGCGCGGCCAGCGTCGCTCCCTCGGCTCTCGAGGTGAGCATTGTAGACCAGCAACTTCCCGGCGGGCGTCTCGATTTTGCAGACGAGCGCCATGCGGCCGCCATGGCGAGGCTGAAACCAGTCTCGAGACCAGTCCTTGGGCTGATGCTCGAAACGAAGCACGCGGGTCTGGCTGATCGGGAACCGGCTCAAGATCGCCTGGCCGTGCAGAGCCGGCTGTCCCGACCGTCCCTGAATCAATTCTTGAAACTCGATGCCAAACGCAAAATATATTTCCAGTTCGCTGGCCAGGCTGCTCGCGACATCCCGAAGATCAGTGCGCCGTGCGCCCTTGTCTACCTCCTGCAGCAGGTAAACATCGGCGGGCAAGTCTTCCTTCAACGCCTGAACGATCTTTTCGTATTGCAGCCCGCGCTCGATGTTCCAGCTCACGATGCGGAGAGTTCCGTCGAAGTGGCTCGGGCGCCGGCTCGAGGAAGCGGGGTCGTTGGTAGGAAAGGCTCCACGCTGGACCAAGTCCAACGCCTCGGGGGAGAGCAAAGTCCGCGTCTTGCGCGCAAATGGCACCCGCGTCCAACTTCCGAGGGCGCCCAGCGAACGGGCCCAGGAGCTCAAGCCGGCCCCATGAGAGCCGATTTGTTTGAGGATGCGCAGAGGCCCGCTCCTCGTTTCCCGGTCCTCGGAGCGCGGCCGGTCCGAGGTTTCCGGAGCAGCGAGATCTTCCCGGGTTCGATCATCCGAGTCGTCGCGGCGCGGGCTCTCGCTGCTGTTGGCTCTCTGATGAGCAGAGTCCAGGAAGGCAACTTGCCGAGGGGGCCCTGCCTCGGCCCGCAACTCCCAAAGCTGTCCCGCCAACCCAAACCATGCCGCCCACAGCAGGGGCGCCACGCAGCTGGCCAGCACCGCTGCCATCGCTTTTCTGATTCTTCGCACGACCACTTCCTACCTCCTGACCACCATGTCTCCATCAAAGAGCATAGCGTTTTGAAGCCGGAGAAGCGAGATCGACCAGGAGGTGGTGGGTCTCCTTTTCGGCTCCTGAGCGGCCAGCAACGTTAGTACTGCCGTCCGTAGATCCGGCCACGTGTCGAGGGCATCTCCGCGCCCCAGTGTCGGTGCCTGGCGAGCGAGGCATACCGGGGAGTCTGGCGAAAGAGTCAGGTGCCGACAGTGCGGATGCGGAGGCGGCCGAATGCGGGCGTATTTGCGGAGAGCAGTACCAAGTACTCAGTAGCTCGAATCGCCCATCATCCTGCCGATCGAAGACCTGATGCCGGCCACCAGCGCCGAAGCTCTTTCCATCACGTTGGCCGGCTTCACCTGGATCGTGTTCACCATGATCCATTGTGGCGCGGTGCTCTTCAGAGCCGCCAGATTCCCAGGCACCAGCAGCCCCATGCAAACGGTCGTCACCCGAAAGGGTTGAGCACGCAAGTGGGACCCCACACCAGGATCGGTGCCGAGTGATCGGTGTCAAAAACTTGACACTGCGCCACATTCCCGTACGAGTGCGAGTGGGGGCACCCCCGCAGCGTCCAGGCCCCCACCTCCATCGCTGAACATCAGTAAACTACTGATTTAAAATGACTTGCTTGTACCTTGACGATTCCTCTGAAGAGGCAACGCGATCGGGAGATGTGGCTGGCGAGCAGCCACTGGCATGTGACTTGCTACCCGACCCGCGTTGAAGTCAAGGATGACCCCGGTCAAGGATGACCGGATCAACGGGAGCATGTGGAGGCAAAAATGGACTACTGGGAGATCAAAGGCCTGGTCGCAGAAGCTCTGGCAGAGGTTCGCTGGGGTTTCTTGGGCATCAGCCCCGCACATTTGAAGCTGAGGAAGATCACCCCCAAGTCGGGATTCTGCTGGAGCATTGGGTTCTGGTTCAAGAGCTACGGCCCGGATATCGAACTTCGTCATACGAATATCCGTTCCCGCAAGTCGATTAGAGAATTCCTGATCAAGTCGATTGAGGAAAAGGTGCCCGACTGGATCAAGATCGTCGATTCGAGGACCTGAAGAGGAGGCAGGCCGAAAGCGGCACCCGTCCGAAGTGAAACCGGGCCGCTCTTCTTGCCCAAGGACCTGACTCACACCGGAATCGCAGACGATCGCGAAATCGACCGGCTTTCCGCCAGTCGCTCCAACCCGCTGGAGAAGACCCTCTCGACCTACCTCCGGCCGGCCAGCGTGCGGTAGACCGCGCGCACGAAGCGCTCGGAGCGATCGCCCCACTTTCCATCCAGATCCTGGGTGGGCGCCGCGGCGACCACCTCACCCTCGGACTTCCCCCCGTCCTTGAGGTTGCGGACGCGTTCGCGCACGGTCACCAGCATGTCACGGTAGGCCCGCAACCCTTCCGGTCCTGAAAGTTCACCGTGCCCCGGGATGATACGGGTCGAAGGGTCGGACATGTCCAGGACCCGGTCAGCAGCCGCAATGACGCCTTCGACCCCACCTCCGCTGTCCACGTCGATGAATGGGTAGCGCCCGTTGAAGAAGAGGTCTCCCATGTGAAAGACGTTGGCTTTCGTGAAGTGGATCACGGAGTCTCCGTCGGTGTGAGCCGGCTGGAGGTGAAAGACGTCGATCTTTTCGTCGTTCCAGTAAAAGGTCAGCGAATTCGGGAACGTCACCACGGGCAGAGCGGCCGGGGGCGCTTGCTGGGTACGGCCCATGACCTCTTTGAACTGAGCGGGGTCCAAGCGTTTGCGCACGTTCTCGTGAGCGACGATCAGAGCACCAGCCTGGCCGAGGTTCTCGTTCCCCCCGGTATGATCTCCGTGCCAGTGAGTATTGACCACGAAACGGATCTCGCCATCGGTGACCCCGGCCACGGCTGCGCGAATCTTGTCCGTCAGCGGCGCAAACTGGTCATCCACGAGAAACGCGCCGTCATCGCCGATGCAGAGTCCGATGTTCCCGCCGCGGCCTTCCAGCATGAAGATCTGGTCGGTGATCTTCTGTGCTTCGATCTCCACGTCGTCCATCTGGGACTGGGCGCCGACCGATGCCCCGGCCAGGGCCAGAAACCCAAAGCTCAGGGTCAAATACTTGACACTCATGCGAATACCTCCGTGGAATGGTTTCCGGATACCCGCCCCCGAGTCGCCTCTGACCGGGGGACGCAGGGGAAGCGCGAGCAGTCCATCGAGCGGCCCGAGCCGCTCCGGGAGCCGCGGGGACTGCCGGCTCCAGTCTGCGCGTGAATCAATGAGAACCCGCTGTCGCAACGGCTTTGCCGGCGTTGGCCGGGAAAGCTGCGTTCGAGAGCGGCAGCTTCCTGATCCGGGTACCCGTCAGTGCAAACAGAGCATTGGTGACCGCGGGTGCAATCGGGGGCACACCCGGTTCCCCGACACCGCCGGGCTCTTCCGTGCTCTCGACCAGCACCACCTCGACTTCCGGCATTTCGGCAATCGAGAGGAGCGGATAGTCGTGGAAGTTGCTCTGGCGGACACGCCCGCCTTCGATGCTGATCTCACCGTGCAGGACGGCCGTCAGGCCATAGGCGATCGAGCCCACGATTTGCGCCTGGGCCGTATCAGGGTTGATGATCCGTCCGCAGTCGGCTGCGCAAGTGACTTTCTCCACCCACGGGCGACCGTCGCGGAGCGAGACTTCCGCCACCTGGGCCACGTATCCCCCTTTGTTGATGACCAGCCCGATTCCCCTGGCACGACCCTCCGGCAGGGGCTTGCCCCAACCGGATCTCTGGGCCGCCACCTCCAGGACGTGCCGCAACCGAGGCTCGGATGCCAGCAGCTCACGCCGAAATTCGAAGGGGTCCCGTTTCGCCGCGTGCGCCAGTTCGTCAACGAAGCTCTCGATGACGAAGGCGTTTTGCGAGGGTCCCACCGAGCGCCAGTATCCCACCGGCACGGGCACGTTCGGACGGCAGTAGTCGACCAGCAGATGGGGAATCTGGTAGGGAAGATTGGCAACGCCGTCGACGGAATTTCGATTGACACCCCCCGGGCCTTCGCCTCCGAAGGGCGGGGCCACGACTCTCACCTTGAGGGCCTCCAGCTTTCCCTCCGCGTCCAGCCCGCCCTGGAACCGGGTATAGGTGGCGGGCCGGTAGAAGTCGTGCTGCATGTCCTCTTCCCGGGTCCAGACCATCTGCACGGGAGCGCCGGTCTTCATCGAAGCTTCGACGGCGTCTTGGACGAAGTCGGTACGGCTGCGGCGACCCAGGCCACAACCCAGGAAGGTGACGTGGACGGTGACCCGATCGATCCCGAGGCCGGTGAGCCGGGCAGCGGTCGATTGCACGCCCTGAGGATTCTGGGTGGGGACCCAGATCTCGCAGCGGTCGGCCAGGACGTGGGCCGTGCAGTTCATCGGCTCCATGGTGGCGTGGGCCAGATAGGGGACTTCGTAGACCGCTTCGAGCCGCCCGGCGGCAGAGCCGAGCGCCGCCTCCACGTCTCCCTCTTTGCGGGCGACGGCTCCCTCGGTCTCGGCGACTTCCCGGAAATGGGCGGAGATGTCGGAACTGCTCATGGAGAAGCCACCATGGTTCCAGGTGACGTCCAGGAGTTGGGCGCCTCTCAGGGCGGCCCAGGTGTGCTCGGCGACCACCGCTACCCCTTGGGACAGCTGGACTACCTCCTTGACCCCAGGGACCTCGCGGGTCCGGCTCGCGTCGAAGCTCTCCACTGAACCCCCAAATACCGGACAGTGCACCGCCGTTGCGAAAAGCATGCCCGGCACCCGAACATCCAGTCCAAAGGTCGCCTTCCCCTGCACCCGGTCGGGAGTATCGACCTGGTGCATGCTCTTCCCGATGAAACGAAACTCGGCCGGGTCTTTGAGCCGGGGCTCATCCGGCAGCGGCAGTTGGGAGGCGGCCTTTGCCAGCTCCCCATAGGTGGCTTCGCGACCGGTTGGTGCATGGATGACCTTGCTGTTTTCGGTCCGGCACTGATCGGGAGGAACTTGCCAGCGTGCCGCGGCCGCGGCCACCAGCATCTCCCGGGCGGAGGCCCCGGCGCGCCGCAAGGTCATCCAGGCTCCCCCGCGGATGCTCCGGCTGCCCACCGTCATCTGAGAGCCGTACTTGTCGGGATGGGCGTCCGCCTGAGTCACCTTGATGCGGTTCCAATCAGCGTCCAACTCGTCGGCCACGATCATGGGAAGCGCCGTGCGGATGCCCTGGCCCATCTCAGACTTGTGGACGCAGACCGTCACCCAGTTCTCCGGGTCGATCTGGATGAAGACGTTGGGCTGGAAGGCTTCGCCCTCGGCTGCCTCCAGCATCTGCTGGGGCAGGGAGACACCCAGGATCAGTCCCCCGCCCGCCAGTGAACCGAGCTTCAGAAAGTCGCGCCTGCGCAGCTTCACGATGTCCTTCATGAGCGTTCCTCCCCGGCCGCACGATGGATGGCACGACGGACTCGATCGTAGGTGCCGCAGCGGCAGAGATTGCCCTCCATGGCTGCGTCGATGTCCGGATCGCTGGGTTCGGGTTGGTCGGCCAGCAAGGCAGCGGCCGACATGATCTGCCCCGGCTGGCAATAGCCGCATTGGGGCACGTCCTCGGCGATCCAGGCCTCCTGCACCCGGTGCAAGCCGTCGCGTGACAGCCCCTCGATCGTGGTCACGGGCCGGTCACCCACGGCCGAGACGGGAGTGATGCAGGAGCGAGCTGCCTTCCCTGCCAGATGGACGGTGCAGCACCCGCACAGGCCCTGCCCGCATCCATATTTGGTGCCGGTCAGCCCGATGAGGTCCCTGAGCGCCCACAAGAGAGGTGTGTCGGGAGATACCTCGAGGCTGTACTGTCGTCCGTTGACCTGGAGTGAGATTGTGGCCATAGTCCTGCCAGTATCGGGGCTGAGCGGACTTCAGTCAATGCTTCGAAGCGGCGGAAGTTCGGGCGGTCGAAGGGGAAGGTCGATCGCCACTACGGTTCACTGGCAGTCGGCGCATGATCCGAGCTGGCGGTGCCCGGCCCGCTCGAGTCAATCCCCGGGTCTATCTCAGTTCTCGAAGATGCCGGAGCGAATCGCGCCCGCGCGAGCAAAACCATCCAGATCAACAGGTTGAGAAGAGCGAAGCCGTCTCCCAGCCAGGATTGGACGGTGGGCGTGTGGAAGGCAGAGACCTCGACGTGCCAGACATTGCCGCCTTCTCGAGAGTCGTCCTGCGAGGCGAGGATCCGGCCCCACGGGTCGACTGCGAGCGATCGGCCCTGAGCGCAGGGTCGCACCAGAAAAGTCCCGTTTTCGACGGCCCGCATCAGGGCCATGTGCGCGTGAAGTGGAGCGATGGCCTCCCAATCGCTGGAGGGTGCGATCAGGACGTCGACTCCTTCTCTCCCGGCGCCTCTCATCAGCGTCGGAAAGTCGAGGTCGTGGCAGATGGCCACCCCCAGGCGCGCGCGGCCAAACTCCAGGGTTGCGATCCGGTTCCGCCCACCCACTATCAGAGCGGACTCGGCACCGGCAATGGGACGAGCCTTGTGATAGTGCCAGGCGACATTACCGTCGGGCTGGATGGCGACGACCTTGTTTTCGAAAGGGGGTGAAGCAGCGGGGTTCCAGACCCCGAGGCCGAGCAGCAAGACTACCCGCTGCCGGTGTGCCAGTTCCCGGGCGCGCTCGATCAGCTCTCCCTCCGCACGCGCGAGCACCTTGCCGGCGTGCTCTGACCAGACCACGATGTCCGCTCCAGCCCCGGCCGCGCTCTCAGTCAACCTCATGAGATCGTCGTTGAGGCGCCCGGCCGCGAGTTCCACCTCGGCCCAGGCCCCGGCGTGAGTGTTGCGGGATCGCCGGAGCGAAGCCAGCCTTTCGTCGAGATCCCGGCTCAGCCAGGCCGAAGGGGTAATTCCCGAGATCCGGATCGAAGGAGCCTCTGGGGCGGGTGTCAGCAGCCTGATTTCTCCCCCCAGAATGAGGCCCAGCAGCACGGCAGCGAATCCTGCCAATCCATTCCGGCAGGCTGGCCAGCCGCGCTGCCAAACCCACCCCGCTACCGAAGCGCTCCACAGCATCAGGAAGTAGACACCGCTCATGCCTGTGACCGCTGAGATCTGAATCAGGGCCAGATGATCGACCTGCGTGTAGCCTGCCGACGCCCAACTCCCGTAAGGCGTGACCAGGGTCTGAAACAGCCATTCAATCGCCACGCCGGAAACGGGCAAGACAAGAGTGCTCTTGAATCCTGGCAACCTGGGCGCCGCCAGGCGGTGGCAGACGAAAGGCAAGAAATACACCACCCCATACACCCCCGCCACCAGGAAATACCAGAGTCCGGGCACGGGAATCATCCCCTGCCAATTGACCGAGAACGCCGCCATCTGGAGGAGCAAGGCCAGGCTCAGGCCCTTCCACTTCGGCGTGCAGTTCACATAGAGCACCAGGAGGATGGGCGCCAGCCAGGCGGCCAGAGGAAGCATCCATCGCCCGTTGGCTGCCAGCAGCGCGACGGCGGCCGGCAGCAGGATCCAATGATGCGAAAGCCGGGCGGTGGACTGCTTTGTCACGAATCGTCCTTTGCTCCGGCGCCGGAGGGTTTGAAGCCTTCCCACATGAAGACACGACTCAACTCGAAGAGCTTGGCCGGGGTGATCTCCTCGTCTTTCAAGGGCAGGCATCCGTTGAAATCGCAGGCCATCCAGAGCAGAACAATCCCGTGCACCCGCGACCACAGAAAGAAAGCGGCCATGTCGGGATCGCCCCTCCGGATCGCACCGGCCTGCATGGCTTCCGCCACGCACTGGCGCAGGAGCTTGAAACCAGCTTCACCGGGCAGGCTGTCCAGTCGAACCGGCCGCGGACGTCGCGGCATGAACAGAATCTTGTACTGCTCGGTCCTCTCCAGCGCGAAACGGATGTAGGCCTCACCCAGAGCGATGATCCTCTCGAAGGAGCCGGGCGGCAAAGGCCTGAGGGCCTGCAGCAGCTCCAATTCGAATTCCCTGAGGCTGGCTTGCAGGACGTGGTCGACGAGGGCTTGTTTTCCCGGAAAGTGCTTGTAGATGGCGCCGGCGGTGACACCCGCTTCGGCTGCCAAGGAGCGCATCGAGAGAGTCGCGTAGTCCCGGTCGGCCAAAAGCTTTCGGGTGGCCCGGAGAATATTCTCCAGCGTCGCCAACGAACGCACGCCGGGTTGCGCTCTCTTGCCGCTCGGCCCCGCCTCCAGGCCAATCCTCCTCTTTTGCGACCGGTGTTTCGTCTTCATGATTCTCCGGCTGGAGCGAAACAGTATTTACTAAAGGTAAACGATGTTTACCAGCCTGTCAAGGAGGCCGTCTCGAGTACCCGTGTGTGCAACCGGGAACCGGTCTAGCCGCCTGAACCGGCCCGTCGTTACTGAGGGTGTCTCGGATGGCTCACGGCCGCGCGTGCTTCGGCTGATAGATCCCCAGCTTGCCACCTCCGGGCAGGGTGACTCGGGTGAGCAGACCCCAGTCTTCGTTCTGCACCGGACTACAGGCGATTCCCTGCTCGGTCATCGCCTCGGCGAGCGCTTCGACGTCCTCGCAGAGGAGATAGAACTCGTGCACGTCGTTCTGGTCCGCTGGGTGCACGGCCACTTCCGCGGGCGGTAATCCAAAAATGAGCCACCCCTCTCCGACATCGACGTGGGGCAGCTGGAGTACGTCGCGCAGAAACGCGCGGTCGGCTTTGGGATTCTTGCTGTAGATGATCGAATGCGCACCGGTGATCATGGCCGGACCTCCTCTCCCAGTCTGGGCCAATCTTATGACAGAGTGCCCGGCGCCGGGAGCAAAGCTTCGCGACGACACCAAACCGCCTCCGCGCCTGACCACGCATCGATGGAGCTGGTGAGGCCCGCGGCCGAGAGCATCCTCACTTCGGTTCGGCGCGTGGGGCAGCATCCGACGTTTGCGCATGAGGTGACCGGACTGCCTTGCGGGTGTTCTTGGTCGTGAGAATCGGGTACGATTCTTGAATCGGCGGTTTTTCACAGGAGTAGACACTATTCGCAGGGGAGGCCCAATTGCGACGGTCCCCCTGCAAGCGTCTCAGTCTCCGAGTTTCGACTCCGGACGGGGCAGGCTCATGTTCGACACCTTTGAACAAGACATCTTCAAAGCCGTATCGGGCAGATTCAACTTTCGTGACGGCGTCACCCTCGCCAGCGATCCCCACTTCGACTGGGAAGACCCTCGGGCGACCGAAAAGCACGAGTTGCTGCATCAGGAACTCGTCGATCTGAGCGTCTTCGGATGGTTCCAGCGCCTGCTCCTGAACTTGTACATGTCCGAGGCGGTGCCGCCCGATCACAAGGAGATCTATCGACGGGTCTTTTCCCAGACCATGAAGCACAGCTACAAAGTCCACGAGGGCCTCGCCAGTTATCGCACGCTCACCTGGTACCAGGCGTATACCAGCAGTGCGCCAGACTACCTGAACACGCTCCCTCCGGCATACCGGGAGGCACTCGGACTCTTCGAGCCGCTCCTGCCGGAATACGCTGGGGTCGATGCGCGGGACCAGGCAGGCATCCACGCGATTTGCGACGTTCTGGGAGTCTACTTCATGAACGCCCCACTGCCCGCTCACTACCAGGACTGGAGCCTGCTGGGGCGGACGGAACTGCCTTACATCAACGTGGATTCTCCAGACCACCGACTCCAGCAGATCGGTCCGCACGCAGACGAGGTCTCCCGGATCCTTGCCGGGTCGCTGAGTTTCATCAGCACTTCGATCATCCGGAACCGGGGAATCCCCGACGACTACTGGGCCTGGTTCGACGAGACGCTCGGGTCGCTCCACAGGGCCCGCCCGGCCAGCCCGATCTGTGGGTTCTTCGAGCGAGGCCCACTGTGTGCCGCGATGCTGCGTCGCTGGCACCAGGAGATCGACCAAGACTACGCCCGATACCTGTTCAACGCGGAGACCGAAGCTCGGCTCTCCCAGCCCCGGGACGTCTCTGCGGAGCGACTGGAAGCGACCAGATTTCACAGCTTGAATATTGGGAATGCCCTGGACAAGTACGAAGAATGCGCTCTGCCCGACATTCGCACGTACCTCAAAAAGATTCTGGACATCAACGCAGCCGACAACCTGGCCTTCATCATCACCACGGCCAACCCGACTGATTCTGCGATTCCGGTCGGAAAGCGGAGCGAGGGCGCGCAGATCCCCCCTGGTGCAATCTGGGGACTGCTGCTGGAAGTGGACAAGGCGTCGCTGCGCCGATCCAAGCTGAGGGTCGCCGACCGAAAGACGTTCACGTTTGAGTTTCCCCTGTCCGCTGTTGGGCAGGCCAGTCGGCTCATCCCGGAGCACAACATCGTGCGGTTCATTCATGCGGCCTTCTACGACCTGCTGGCCAAGCGGAACCTCCTCGACTCGAGCTTTCACATCGTGCGGATCACCGAGCACGGCTGGTTCGAGAAGACGTTCGACCCCCAGCAGTTCCAGTGCTTCGGCTTCATCACCCACGAGAACCGGCGGGCGTTCTGCTATTTTCGAGATCGAAGCCTCTATTTTTACCTGGTGGCAACGGGGCAGGAGCTGTCGATCCGAAGAGTCTTGGGAGACGAACGGGGGGACTTCGCCCCATTCGAGTCCCTCATGGTAGACAACATCGGTCTCACGCTGGGGCAGCTGGCTCTGTTGGGTTTCTTCGGCGGCGCTCTGTGAGACTGGCGGAGTACTGGACGTGACGCAACCGACACACAAAGACCTGACGGAGATCACTCGAGATGCGGTGGTGACGTACTTCGGTTCGAGCGGCAGGCCGCCTGCTGACGTGGACCGGATCGCGACCTCGATTCGCGAATGTCTGATGGAAGAGGAGCCGAAAGTCGCGGCGGCGGACGAACTGGATGGTGGATTCGAGTCCCTTTCCATCCGGCCCGGTGGAGTGGGAAGCGGAGCCAGCCTCAAGGCCGGAAACGTGATCCTCGATTGGAAGAAGTTGCTGGTCGAAGGGAGCGAAAGTCTGTTCGCAATCGTGGGTGCGACCGCAATGCCATGGCTGATTCCCTTTGTCGGCCTGGTCGTGCTGAATCGCGTGCATTCTCTTCTGAAGGTCGAGATCTCAGAGCGGCACGCGGCAGTCGTTTGGACCATGTGGAGCCATGCCGGAGCTCAGCGTGTCTTCGAGCCGGATGAGCTCCTCACGCTTGTCAACCAAGAAGTCGTGACATTCGACCGACCGATATTCAGCGAGCAGGAACTCGAGACCGTCCTCACAGAATTGGAGAAGATGCGGTGCATCGAGAAGGCCGATGCGGGAGCCTGGCGGTTGCGGGAAAAGGTCGTGATTCGGAATTGATTCGTAGCCGGGAGGGGATCGCCACATTCCGACAAGAACCCAAAAAGGACCATTCGTTGCCAACCGCGTACAAACGGGTGGATGGGTGGCAGTTGGTGTCAGGCGACTGAAGTCTTGAACAGGCGGTGCGAACATCGCGGCCACTCTCGGAAAAAGAAGATGGCATCCGAACAGGTGAAGGAGTAGATCGATGGAAAAATATCTTTTGCAGTGGCTGGGTTCTGGTTTCGTGTCGATTCAGCTGTCCGGCGGGCGCCAGGCGATCCTGGTGTTCGACAATCAAGCCAAGGCAATGGCAGTCAGCAATGCGATCGTGAAGAGCATGGCAGAAAGCGGCTCGGACTCCAGGGCAGTCGCTCTTGTCCAGGTCCCAGTCGAGAAGGATGCCGATATCGTCGATTTCGTCCAAAAACCCATGACAGCGTCAGAAGCTGCGAACGTCGACATCATCTTCGAAACCGACCCACTCTTTTCGGCGATCTTCAATCAGGTCGTCTTCCCGTGAAGGGAGACCGGCGCGGGGCAGGCGGCCGAGTCAACCAGGCCAAGCCAGGTTCCCGAGAGTGAGACATTGCTCGAAACGGCTCGGCCGGCCGGCTCTGGATCAAGTCCATCCGGGCGAGGGGAGTCTTCGCCGGCCTGCGCCCGAAGAGACGGACATGAACTGGAGCTACACGCGAATCAATTTGTGCTTGCACGCCGTGCTGTGGCTCTATGGCGGCCTGCTCGCCTTCCTCTCCCACCTGGATCTGCTGGCGGGACCCATCCGGACCATCCTGGGCACCATCGCACTGCTCTGCTTCGGAGCTTCCGTGCTGGGCCCCGTGCTCATATTTGTCCACGGCTCGGGTCGGGAGAAGGAAGGAACCGGCACTGGCGGTCATCAGAGCAAGACGTTGATGATCTACTTCGCCTTCATTGCGTCCAGTGGAGCGTTTGTTCTCCTCTTGAAAGCCCTCGACCTGGACACGATCGTCCTGTGGTCGTATCCCTAGCCCGGACCATTCACCAGCTTTCTGCTGCGGCGCCGGAAGTGCCACGCTTTCCAGGTTTCGCCACCTCCATCACCGCCAGGATGCCGGTGTCACACCGCCCTGGATCCCGCCTTCCGCCCGAAGGGCAAGGTCATGGCGTCGTGAAGTCCGACTGGCCCCCGCTGATGGGGGAGTCCGATGGTGACCGGCGTCCGTGCATTGGCATAGGTGTAGGTCCTGCCCAGCCGGTCCCACCAGGAGAAGATGGTGCCGAAGTTCTGATTGAGCTCACTCGGGCGCACGGAATGGTGCATGCGATGCAGCGAGGGTGTGACGAACACCGTCCCGAGCCATCGCTCCGCTCTCTCGTGGATTCGGATGTCGCTGTGAACGAACAGATTGAAGAAGCCGTAGAGCACTTCGAAAGCTACCAGGCCCGCGATTGGCAGCGCCGTGAAAGTGACCACACTCAAGCGGACTCCCAGAGAGATCAAAAGCTCTCCAGGATGAAAGCGAAACGCTGTCGACGCATCGAAGTGATGGTCGGAATGGTGGACCGCGTGAAACCGCCAGAGCAGCGAAGACCGGTGGTTGGCCCGGTGCCAAATCCAGGCCACGAAATCGAGCAGCAGGACGGTCGTGGCGACCTCCAGCCAGTAAGGGAATGCCGCCAGTTCGAAGAACCCGATCTGGTGTTCCCTCATCACGATGGCCCAGGTGCAGACGCAAGCGCCGCAGAGCAGAGTGAAGAGAACTGTGTTGATCACTGCCAGCGGGATGTTCACCCTCCAGTTTTGCAGGAACTCACGCAGCGCGAGGCGGTTGGGGAAGAGCAGCTGGAATGCGAGGATGGCCAGAAGGGACATGAAGATCCCGGCCGCCTTGTAGAATTCGAAATTCTCTTTGAGAGAGTATTCGATCTCCATCGCTTCGTGGGTTCAGTATAAACCCAACTCGCCCTGGTTTCGCCTAGGGGACCTCCGAAGCAGGACGGCCGAGGGGCGGCCGCCCTCTTGCCAAGCGTCGCTCCCGGCACGACTTCCGCTGGGCGGCCCGGCCACCAGGCTAGAAGCAGAAGACGTCGGGGTCGGCGACCAACTCGCGGCTGACGAGGCGCTCTTCGACCGGGTCGACGACCATTCGCAGCAGGGCACAGGGGTAGCCCAGGGTGATGCGAAGCAGATTCCCTTCGAGCCGCTCGTATTCGGGAGTCCGGCAGCAACCGCCGTAGGGCACGACCTCGACTTTGCCAAAAGCGAATACGAGAGCGACCTCGAAAAGGCCCCCATAGATGACGGCCAGATCGTTCTCCGTAGGGGAATCGATGCCGACTACCTCCCTCGAGGTGCCGCCGATGTGAAGAGGATAGACGCGGTCGGAGGCGGGCTCTCCCCCCGATCGGATCGAAAAGCCAAACCGGGTCAGGGTGATGAGGTGCTCGCCCAGAGAGAGTTGCTGAAGGATTTCCTCCGGGAATTCGTAATCCCTCTCCACCGGCATCCGAAATCCAAACGGGTGGCTGAACTCCAGAGGGGGATGCGACCCGAAAACCATAGGCCTTCCCTCCAGATCGGTGTAATACTCGATTCCGACCGCCGAGGCCACAAAGCCCCGCCCCTCCCCGGACGTGATCCGCAACTCGTCGTTCAGGCTGCAACCGGAGGTGAGGTAGGAGGGGAACAATTCTCCGATCAAAAAGGCTTCTTTGGAGCGAGGATCGATGGTCAGAGTCTCCACGAGGTCCAGCAATTCGAAGCGAAGCATCAGGTCAGCGTCGAGCGGATTGGTCACGGCGACGCCCGAAGTGCCGACCCTCCACCCGATCTGCGAAAAACTGGGAATGGTCGTGTAGATCTCACAGCGGAAGGAACCGACCAGGACCCGGCCGGAGGTGGTCGGGCCGAGACTCGCCGTCCGGTTGAGTTCGGAAAACCTCTCCCCAGAGGCCCCGCTCAGGAGAGTCCTCTGAAACACGGTGAGAGGGCGATTGGAGCGCAGCAGCGCCCAACCCGAGAAATCTCTGGCGGAAAGGGGATTCCCTTCCCCGGGAAAATCCAAGAAGATCAGAGAATGCGGATCGACGACCCTGTAGAATCGCCCGGTTTCTTCCGAGAGCATGAGTTCGTTGGCGCTCTCCCAGGTGATCAGATTGGACGGCTTGGGAACTCCCTCCGTGAAGAACGCAGCGGCTGAACCCCCCCCTTCGAAGAAGAGCTCGAGCTCCAGCAGAGCCGAATCGGCCACGGAATTGACGATCACCAGCTGGCTCTCGACCGTCAACGGGGAGCTCCTCTGAAAGACCAGGTCGGCCATCACCGCCTCATAGACAGCCGTGCGCGGAAGGCCCATCTCTCCTTCCCTCCCGGTGGCGGCCACGGCAAACAGACACGGAAACAACCAAGGCAGGAAGCGAAGGAGCTGTGTGTTCATTTGTGCGAAAAAATTAACATAAATTGCAGAGTTGGGCAACTCTTTTCGTTCCGAGATGGGTTGCAGTTCCCAGCACCGTGCATCATGTTTCCGTTTCAGCCGGCGTTCGAAACCGCAAGGCGGCCAGGAAAACCGTGGCTGCCAGGGCCGCAACGAGATGCTTGATCGTGTGGCCGCTGACCAGGCCCAGGGCCTGGAACAGAGCCTCATCCGCCACCTCTGCCGCCTTCGAGAGAAGGTAGGCCCCCAGCACCGCCCAGATCCAGCCGTTGCTCGACCACGGCGAGCGGAAGAGCCCCAGGATGAAGGGAGTCAGAAGCAGCGGCAGGAACTGCACCAGGATATAAGGCCGGAGGTCGCCGCGACCCTGCAGCTCGCTGAAGTGCCAGTAGGCCACCGACAGGACGCCCGCGGCAATCAGCGGCCACAGCAGGCGGACTCCGGTCCGGACGGAGATGCTTTCCCCCACCAGGGCGGCGAAGAATGCCATGAAGGCGAGTGTAATCGGCAGCCGGTCCCAGACCAGGGAATGGTTG
>JBFKLX010000009.1:0-48634 GCA_041630155.1 Acidobacteriota bacterium | reverse complement strand
CCATCCGGTGATTCCGGGTCTCAGCCCGTGTACGCCCTTGCGCGTTCTCAGCTCGATGAGGTCGTCCTGATTGAATAACGCGGGACGAGGCCCCACCAATGACATGTCGCCCCTCAAAACGTTGATCAGTTGGGGAAACTCGTCCAGGCTGGTGCGGCGGAGGAGGCGGCCCAGGGGCGTGAGGTAGCGTTCTGGTCGGGTCATGAGGTGGGTGGCGAGTTGAGGTGTGTCCGACCGCATGGTTCGAAATTTCAACATCTCGAAGATCTCATTCTCTCGCCCGACACGCTTCGAGACGTGAAAAGCCGGCCCTTTGGAAGAGAGCCTGACAGCCACGGCGATCAGCACGAGCAAAGGCGCCAGAAGTCCCAGCAGCACTGCTGCACCTACCAGGTCGATGACTCTCTTGGACTTGGGTTGGCAGGGGGGAGCGGGCTTTTCGATCGCGGGCTCGTCCTTCCGTCCGAGGCCACCGGCTCCAGCAGAGCTTCGGGGAAGATTGGTGAACCCTGTTCTACCCATGCCAAACTCCTCTTGCCACGATGAGACTCGGCGCAGGAGCAGAGATCTCCCCGGGGCCTCAGGTCGATTCGACTCAGCAGATTCTATGGAAGCGCCCGAATCGATTCAAGCCGCCGGAAAGCTCCAAGGTTGGTACAACACGAGACGGTGTCCGATCACGAGGAGGTCAGGAACCCTCGAGACGTTGCCGGATGCGGTACTGTTCCGCCTCGATGAGCTCCGCCAGTTCGACCCAGTTCTTGCTGTAGAAATCGGCGTTTTCCCGGAGCTGCAGGAACTTCTGAAGGATCCGATCGTACGCCGCGGCTTTGAGGAAGAGTTCCACCCGTCCTTGTTCGTCGCCCATGCCCTGAATATAATTGGAGACTTTTCGACTCGGCAACCGGAGGCCCGATAGATTGCGATGCAAATCGAAGTAGCGGTAGAGGACCTGAGTTCGGTCAGGAAGAAGCTCGAAATCGAGATCCCGGGCGACTTGGTTCGAAGCGAGTTCGAGTCGATCGGCCAGGCTTGGCGAAAAGAGGCTCGCATCCCGGGATTCCGCAAGGGCCGGGCTCCTCTGGGGCTGGTTCAGCGGACCTACCGCAAGGAGATTCGGGGCGAGGTCGTCCAGAACCTGGTGAGCCGCTCCTACCAGGAAGCCCTCCAGCAGCAGGGCTGGCGGCCCGTGGGAGAACCCGAGATCGGGGAAGTCGAACTCGGAGAGACCGGCCCGCTGCACTACGTCGCCACCCTGGAGGTGCTTCCGGAACTCAAACTGCCGCCCTACGAAGGGTTGCAGGTGAAAGACGTCGACGAGGCGGTGTCGGCGCAGGAAGTCGCTTCGGCTCTCCAGGAGCTGCGGCAGCAGCACGCCCGGTTCGAAGCGGTGGAAGACCGGCCGATTCAGGAGGGCGACGCGGCCGTGATCGATCTGCGCGGCGAGTTCCTGCCAGGGGATGAAGATTCCCAGGAGCCGATCCCCGATCCCATCCACGAAGAAGACGTCCGCGTCGAGGTGGGGGGTGAGCGAACTCACGAAGCCTTCAGCAAAGCTCTGGTAGGAATGAACCTGGCGCAAGAGAAGGCCTTCGAGGTGAGCTATCCTCAGGATTATCCCGAGAAGAAGCTGGCCGCTCGGCGAGTGCGTTACACGGTGGAGGTCACCGACGTGCAAACCAGGGTTCTGCCCGAACTGGATGACGCATTCGCCCGGGAAGTCGGGGACTTCGAGACCTTGGAGCTGATGCAAGAGCGCCTGGAGGAGGACTTGCAGCGTCAGAAAGCGAAGGATCGCGAATCGCAGATTCGAAACCAATTGCTGGCCAAGCTGATCGAGCAAACCGGCTTCGAACTCCCCGAGACCCTGGTCGAAGCGCGGATCGACAGCAGGGTCAGGGAAGTAGCCTATAATATGGTTTCGAGGGGTATCGACCCGGCCCGCGCCGGTCTGGACTGGCCGAAGCTGCGGCAGGAGATGCGGCCCCGTGTCGAACAGGAGATCCGCAGCGAGCTCATTCTGGACCAGATCGCGTCCGAGCAGGCGATTCGGGTCGAACCCGAAGACGAGCGCGAAGAGCTGGCTCGAGCGGCGCGTTCCATGAATGCGCCTCCGGAGCAGGTGAGAAGCTACTTTTCTCAGGAAGGGCGCTTCGAGCAGCTCCGGCAAGGCATCTGCAGGCGCAAAGCGCTGGATTGGCTGCGGGAAAAAGCGCAGGTCGGATGAAGGCCACCGCGGCAGCGCGAGAAGGAGTGCCGGGATCGAGTCCGAATCGCTATAGAGAAGAGAGAACGAGATGACACTCATTCCCATGGTGGTAGAGCAGACCAATCGGGGCGAACGCGCCTACGACATCTATTCGAGGCTGCTCAAAGACAACATTATCTTCTTGGGCACGCCCGTGGACGACAGCGTGGCCAATCTGGTGACTGCCCAGATGCTGTTCCTGGAAGCCGAAGATCCCGACCGCGACATCTCCCTGTACATCAATTCCCCAGGAGGCTCCATCACGGCCGGCCTGGCCATCTACGACACCATGCAGTTCGTGAAGAACGACGTCACCACGATTTGTATCGGCCAGGCAGCCTCGATGGGTGCGCTGCTGCTGGCGGCGGGTACGGAAGGGAAACGCTTCGCCCTGCCCAACAGCCGAATTCTGATTCATCAGCCGGCCATGAGCGGGCTTTCCGGCCAGGCCACGGACATCGACATCCACGCCAGGGAGATCCTGCGAATGCGTGCCGAGACCAACGCCATCTTGGCCAAACACACCGGCCAGAAAGTGGATCGGATCGAAAAGGACGTAGACCGAGATTACATAATGACAGCGGATCAGGCCCGTGAGTATGGTATACTCGACGCGATCATCGAGAAGCACTCATGAGGGAGTTTGCAGGTAGGGAGTGCTTGGCCGGCTCGATCGAGATTCCCAACTGGGCGACGGATCGCTGACAGCGGCAGTGACAAGCTGATCCTGAGGAGGGGAACCCCGTGAAGAAGGATGGAGACGACGTTCTCCGATGCTCGTTCTGCAACAAGAGTCAAAACGATGTCAAGAAGCTGATCGCCGGCCCCACCGTTTTCATCTGCGACGAATGTGTCGATGTCTGCAACGAGATCATCTCGGATGACATCAGTTCCGAAACCTCGTCCGTTCGGGAAAGCATCCCCAAACCCGCCGACATCAAGTCTTTTCTGGAACAATACGTGATCGGCCAGGAACTGGCCAAGAAGAAGCTCTCCGTGGCCGTTTACAACCATTACAAGCGGATCAAGATCGGGCGGCGGCGCCATCAGGACGTTGAGCTGGCCAAGAGCAACGTCCTGCTGATCGGACCCACCGGTACGGGCAAGACCCTGCTGGCCCAGACCATGGCCCGCATGCTGTCGGTTCCATTCGCGATCGTGGACGCCACCACGCTGACCGAAGCCGGCTACGTCGGGGAGGACGTCGAGAACATCATCCTGAAATTGCTGCAGGCGGCCGGAGGCGACCGCGAACGCTGCATGCAAGGCATCATTTACATCGACGAAATCGACAAAATCTCGCGCAAGGACGAGAACCCCTCGATCACCCGGGACGTGTCCGGCGAGGGGGTGCAGCAGGCCCTGCTCAAGATCCTGGAGGGCACAGTGGCAAACGTGCCGCCTCAGGGAGGGCGCAAGCATCCCCACCAGGAATTCGTTCAGATCGACACCACCAATATCCTGTTCATCTGCGGCGGCGCCTTCGTGGGGCTGGACAAGATCATCCGGCGGCGCCTGGGGCGGAGCAACCTGGGCTTTCAAGCCAGCGTCGCCGACAGCCGTTGGAAGAAAGCCAGCGAGTCGGACGTCCTGCCCAACGTGCTGCCCGAGGATCTCATCCGTTACGGGCTGATTCCGGAGTTCGTGGGGCGCCTGCCCGTGATTTGCACGCTGCACCAGCTGGACAAACTGGCCCTGGTCGACATTCTGACCAAACCGAACAATGCCCTGAGCAAGCAATATCAGAAGATGTTCGAGTTCGAGAACGTCTCTCTGAAGTTCACCGACGACGCCCTGGCCGCCATAGCTGAATTGGCTTTGGAGCGGAAAATCGGGGCTCGAGGCTTGCGCCTCATTACCGAGGATCTTATGTTGGACGTGATGTACGAGCTGCCTTCGATGACCAAAGTCAAGGAGTTCGTCGTCACGCGAGAGATGGTCGAAAACAAGGAAGTCGTGTTCAAATTGCTGGAGAAGGCGGGATAAGCCGGGTACCACAACACGGCGTGCCGAGGTTTTCAGGCCACACCCCTGATCTCTCTAATCCGATCTTTTCAATTTCGATTTCGTCCCTCCCAACCCGGCTGCGGGGCGCATATTTTGAAACTCTAGCGGCAGGCCGGGAATCTATACAGAGGGCACAAGGGGGGCTTGAACAGGTAGCACAGTAGCAAATGGACGAGACTACACCGACTCGCGAGACACAATCGTACCCCATGGTCCCGATCCGGGACGTCGTGGTGTTCCCGCACATGATGGTCCCCTTCGTGATCGGCCGCGCCTCCTCGGTTCTGGCCCTGGAGAAAGCCCTCCAGGGTGACAAGAGGATCTACCTGGCGACCCAGATGGATGCTTCCGAGGACAACCCGGCCGCCGAGGCGATCTTCCGGGTGGGCACGGTTGCCACCATCGTTCAGAGTCTGAAGCTGCCCGACGGCAACATCAAGGTTCTGGTGGAGGGGCTGCAACGGGCTCGCACTCTGGCGGTTCGGGAGGTGGGCGGCTACTTCAGGGCCGAGGTGGCGTTCGAGCCCGCCCGCCGTGTGTCCCAGGCCAAGATGAGCTTGCTGACCAAGCGCTTGAATACGCTCTTCGAGCAGTTCGCCAAGCTCAACCCCAACGTCAACTACGAGACGATCGTCCAGGCGGCCCGCAGCTCGGACGCGGATCGGCTCTCGGACACGATCGCCTCGAATCTTCCCCTGGACGTCGAAGACAAGCAGTCTCTGCTGGAACAGTTCGACCCCGTCGCGAGGATGGAAAAGATCTGCGAGTTCATCGAGATCGAAATGGAAAAGATCAAGATGGACAAGTCGATCCAAGGCCGCGTTCGGCGCCAGATGGAGAAGGCCCAGCGCGAGTACTACCTCAACGAGAAGATCAAGGCGATTCAAAAGGAGCTGGGCCGCGGCGAGAAGGACGAAATCGAGGAGCTCAAGAAAAAGGTCGACGAGGCCAAGCTTCCCCCGGACGCTCGCGAAAAGGCGCTCAACGAAATCCGGCGCCTGGAGCAGATGCCGCCGATGAGCGCCGAGACGACGGTGAGCCGAACCTATTTGGATTGGCTGCTGGCCATGCCCTGGCACAAGCGCAGCCGAGAGCTGAAAGACATCGGCAAAGCAGAGACCATTCTCGACGAAGACCACTACGGGCTGCAGAAGGTCAAGGAGCGCATTCTGGAGTTTCTGGCCGTCCGGCAGCTCTCCAAGAAGAAGGCTCAGGGATCGATCCTCTGCTTCGTGGGCCCTCCGGGAGTCGGAAAGACCTCACTGGGGCGATCGATTGCCCGGGCCACCGGCCGCAGGTTCGTCCGCCACTCCCTGGGTGGAGTGCGAGACGAGGCCGAGATTCGAGGCCACCGGCGCACCTACATCGGGGCCCTTCCCGGCCAGATCATTCAGATGATGAAAAAGGCCGGGACGCGCAACCCCATCTTCCTGCTGGACGAGATCGACAAGATGAGCATGGACTTCCGGGGGGACCCGTCGGCCGCGCTCATGGAGGTCCTCGACCCCGAGCACAACCGGACCTTCGTGGATCATTACCTGGATACCGAATTCGACCTGTCACAGGTCCTGTTCGTGTGTACTGCCAACGTCCTGCACACGATTCCTCGGCCTCTCAAGGACCGCATGGAGATCATCGAGATTTCCGGTTATACCGAGGAAGAAAAGCTCAACATTGCCAAGCAGTACCTGCTGCCCAAGCAGATCGAATTGAAAGGACTCTCCACCGATCAGGTGAAAGCGACCGACGAGGGCATTCAGGAGGTCATCCGCTTCTACACGCGTGAGTCGGGTGTGCGGAACCTGGAGCGGGAGCTGGCCAACATCACCCGCAAGCTCGCCCGCAAGGTCGTGGAGGCGAAGTCCTCCGGCACCAAGAGCGAAGCGCTGAAGGCTCTCAGATTCCGTATCGAGGAAGAACTGGTCAAGGAGCTGCTGGGGCCTCGCAAGTTTCGGAATCAGATGGTCTCGGAAGCCAACGAGGTCGGATTGGCCACGGGTCTGGCCTGGACGGAGCTGGGAGGCGAAGTCCTCTTCACCGAGTGCACGACCATGGAGGGCAAGGGAGACCTGCTCTTGACCGGCAAATTGGGAGACGTCATGCAGGAGTCTGCCAAGGCTGCGCTCTCCTACGTCCGGACACGCAGCAGGCGCTATGGCCTGCAGAAAGACTTCCACAAGCTGCTCGATTTGCACGTTCACGTTCCCGAGGGGGCCATCCCCAAGGATGGGCCTTCCGCCGGGATCACTCTAGCGGTGGCCATCACCTCGGCGCTCAGCCGCATACCGGTGCGACGCGACGTGGCGATGACCGGCGAAATCACCCTTCGCGGACGGGTGATGCCCGTGGGAGGCATCAAGGAAAAGGTGCTGGCAGCGCATCGGGCGGGCATCAAGACCGTCGTGTTGCCCAAAGAGAACGAAAAGGACTTGAAGGACATTCCCCAGTCGGTCGGCGAAGACCTCAAGCTGGTTTTCGTCGAGTCGATGGACGAAGTCCTGGAGTTCGCTCTGGAGCGTGTGCCCTCGGCAGAGGACGATGGGTACATGGAAGAGCAGCTCCCTCCGAAATTGGAGGACAGCGACAGGCCGGGAGTCCATTGACGCAGCCTGGCCGCACCTTCCCCTAGGCACGGAACTCGTCCGGAAAAGGGAGCGCGATGTCCCGCCTCCGGGGGGTCTGGGCCTTCCTCGGGGAAGATGTTCGGGATTCCGGATGATCCGGTTTGTCTCTGAGTTTCCTGTACAGTCGTGGAAGCCGAATTCCTCAGGACTGCCCAGTGCCAGCAGCATTATCCACGACTCGCCCTGCCTCACGTGGCGTTTGCAGGAAGGTCGAATGTTGGAAAGTCAAGTTTGATCAACAGCCTGGTAGGACGAAAAGGCTTGGCCCGGACCAGCTCCCAGCCCGGCAGGACCCAGGCGCTGACCTTTTTCAAGATCGAAAACCGCTGGGTTTTCGTGGATTTGCCGGGTTACGGCTTCGCCCGCGTCCCCCGGCGGGTGCGGGACCGCTGGGGGCCGATGATCGAAGAATTCTTGAAAGTCGAGGAACGATTGAAACTGGGTATCGTAATCATCGACGCACGACACCAACCCAGTCCGCTGGATCTGCAGATGGTCGAATACCTGAAGCGATTCCGAGTCGCAACGCAGGTGGTGGCAACGAAAGTAGACAAACTGTCCACCAACCAACGGCGGAAAGCGCTGGGCTCGGCCGGCCAGAGGTTGGGTGAAACGAATATCATTCCGTATTCTTCCGTCACTGGTGAAGGTAAAAAGGACCTGTGGCGCATCATTCGAGAGGTTTGCTATGGCTGAAGCAGGCACCCAAGCCGCAAAAAATGGGGAATCGTTGAACATTCAGGAACTGAAGGAGCTCAACATCCAGGCTCTGAATCACATTGCCAAGGAGCTGGACATTCCGGGCGCAACCGGAATGCGGAAGCAGGAGTTAATCTTCCAGATCTTGAAGGCGCAGACGGAGCGGAGCGGGTTGATCTTCTCGGAAGGCGTTCTCGAGACGCTTCCGGACGGCTTTGGCTTCCTGCGCGCTCCGGAATACAACTATCTGCCGGGGCCCGACGACATCTACGTCTCGCCTTCCCAGATCCGGAAGTTCGATCTGCACACGGGAGACACCGTGTCCGGTCAGGTCCGGCCTCCCAAGGAAGGAGAGCGCTACTTCGCCTTGATCAAGGTGGAGGCGATCAACTTCGAACATCCGGATGTAGCGCGCGAGCGCACGTTCTTCGAGAACCTCACCCCCATCTACCCCAATCAGCAGCTGAAGATGGAAACGATCCAGGAAAACCTG
Organism: Acidobacteriota bacterium; assembly: GCA_041630155.1. Taxonomy (GTDB): domain Bacteria; phylum Acidobacteriota; class UBA6911; order RPQK01; family JANQFM01; genus JBFGHG01. The sequence continues at coordinate 40,563 of JBFKLX010000009.1, read as the reverse complement.
TCGGGTCGCGTCATGGATCTGCTGACACCCATTGGCAAGGGTCAACGTGGATTGATCGTTTCGCCGCCTCGCGCCGGTAAGACGATGATTCTGCAGAGCATCGCCAATTCCATCACCTCCAACCAGCCCGAGTGCGTGTTGATCGTCCTGCTGATCGACGAGCGACCCGAAGAGGTCACCGACATGGAGCGGTCGGTTCGGGGCGAAGTGATCAGCTCTACGTTCGACGAACCGGCCACCCGCCACGTGCAGGTCGCCGAGATGGTGCTGGAAAAGGCCAAGCGCCTGGTCGAGCACAAGAAGGACGTGGTCATTCTGCTGGACTCGATCACGCGCCTGGCGCGAGCCTACAACACGATTGTCCCGCCGTCGGGCAAAGTGCTCTCTGGTGGGGTCGATTCCAACGCGCTGCAACGGCCCAAGCGGTTCTTCGGGGCCGCCCGCAACATCGAGGAGGGAGGCAGTCTCACCATCATCGCCACCGCCCTGATCGACACTGGCAGCCGCATGGACGACGTCATCTTCGAAGAGTTCAAGGGCACCGGAAACATGGAGCTGCACCTGGACCGCAAACTCGTCGACAAGCGAGTCTTTCCAGCCATCGACATCAACCGCTCCGGAACTCGAAAGGAAGATCTGCTGCTCGGCAAGGACGACCTCAACCGGGTCTGGGTCCTGCGCAAAGTCCTCACCCCGCTCTCGACGACCGAGTCGATGGAGCTGCTGCTGGAGAAGCTCGGGAAGACCAAGAGCAACTCCAGCTTCCTGCGCTCGATGTCCACCGGATGAGCCGCTCTTCCCGCGCGTGAACCCCTCCTGCCGGGTCCGCGCCGGGCGGCGACGGGTTCTCGTGTCCCGGTGAGCGATCCTGCCTCGGGAGCGGCCCAGTCCGTGATGGGAATTCTCCCTGAAGCGCCGGCGCTGAAAAAAATCTTGACTTTGGGTCGTGGGCTTACCTATCCTTGCTTCGGGAAAAAGCAATGATGAGTCGTGGCTTCTGGCGTTCCTGAATATAGATTTGGCCGTCCGGAGTCCTACGAGTCATCAGGCTGAAATAGAAAACGATCAGTGCGAAAAAGGCCGTGGACGAACTCCACGGCCTTTTTTCATTTAGAAGCCAGCGTTGGCTGGCCCGCTTTTTCCGCAGCTCGAGGGAACCCGGAAGTAGCAGCTCCCCAAGATCGAAGGGGTACCCATGCGGTCCATGCTCGAACCAGTGTCTCGTAATGGTCCGGTCTTCCATCGGGCGATTCTGGCGGACACCCTCACCCCCGTCTCGGCCTTTGCTCGGGTGTCCCGCGACTCTTCCAGAGCCTTTCTGCTGGAATCGGTGGAAGGGGGAGAGAAGATCGGCCGCTACTCCTTCATCGGCGTGGATCCGCACGACCGGTTCGAGGGTTCGTTCCAGGAGTTTCGCCGCCGCTTTCCGCCAAGCTTCCCGGCGGCACCCGGCCTGCCGCCGTTCACCGGAGGAGGGGTGGGCGTCTTTTCATACGAAATGGTGAGGGAACTGGAGGATCTGCCCTCTCGCGCCCGCTCGGATCGCCGCTCGCCGCCCGCCGTCATGGTCGATTTCTACGCCAGCGTCCTGGCCTTCGACCATCTCAAGCACCAGATCGTCATCCTTTCCCATGATTCGGAGCGGGCGGTTTGGGAACTCGAGCAACGGCTGAGGCAGCCCCTCCATCCGGATCTGGAACCGCTTCCCTTGATTGCGCCGAGCGCCCCTGATCTGCGCCAGGCTGCCAGCAACTTTACCCGCGAAGCTTTCTGCTCGGCGGTGCGAAAGGCGCAGGAGTACATCCGGGCCGGCGACATCTTCCAGGCGGTTCTGTCGCAGCGCTTCGACGTCGAGTTCCCGGGCGATCCCCTGGACGTCTACCGGGCCCTCCGTTACATCAATCCTTCACCCTACCTGTTCTTTCTGAAGATGGGCTCCACCTGCGTGGCCGGCTCTTCTCCCGAAATGTTGCTCAAGGTGCAGGGCAGAGACCTGTACTACCGGCCGATCGCCGGCACCCGGCGGCGCGGGCGGGACCAGGAGGAGGACCAACGGCTGGAACAGGAGCTCTTCAACGATGCCAAAGAGCGCGCCGAGCACGTGATGCTCGTGGATCTGGGCCGCAACGACCTGGGGCGGGTCTCGGAGTTCGGCTCGGTCTCAGTCGAGCAGCTGATGTCTCTGGAGCGCTACTCCCACGTGGTGCATCTGGTCAGTTCACTGCGGGGAAGGCTGCGGGAGGGCCTGGATCGCTTCGACGCCCTGGCCGCTTGCTTCCCAGCCGGGACCGTGACGGGAGCGCCCAAGGTGCGCGCCATGGAGATCATCGAAGAACTAGAACCGGATCGGCGAGGCATCTACGCCGGAGCCATCGGATACCTCGATTTTTCTGGCAACCTGGATACCTGTATCGCGATTCGAACGATCGTGCTCGAAAATGGCCTGGCTCGCCTGCAGGCGGGAGCCGGCATCGTCGCCGATTCCCAGCCGGAGCTGGAATACCAGGAGTGCGGCAACAAGGCCCGGGCCCTCTTTCAGGCCCTGGAGATGGCACTGTCGGCGAGCCGAGGTGGTAGGCCATGACTCCCCCAGTCCCTCAGCCTCGAACGTTCGTGTTGGACAACTATGACAGCTTCACCTACAACCTGGTGCAATACCTGGGCGAACTCGGCTGTCAACTGGAGGTGCGGCGCAACGATCGAATCACTCCCCGGGAGATCGAGGCGCTCCGTCCGGCCCGGATCGTTATCTCGCCCGGGCCGGGGACGCCTTCGCAGGCCGGGATTTCGAAGGCCGTGGTCGAGTATTTCGCAGGGCGGATTCCCATCCTGGGTGTCTGCTTGGGGCACCAGTGCATCGGCGAAGTCTTCGGGGGCAAGGTGGTCCGGGCTCCCGAGTTGAAGCACGGCAAGACCTCTTGGATTCAACACCGGGATGACTCGATTCTGAGGGGATTGCCGCGCCCTTTCGAGGCGACCCGGTACCACTCTCTGGTGGTTCGCCGAGACGACCTGCCGGACTGCCTGATCGTGAATGCTTGGACGGAAAAGGGTTTGATCATGGGACTGAGGCATCGGGACCTCGCCATTTTTGGAGTGCAGTTTCATCCCGAGTCGATTCTGACTGGCTGCGGCCGGGATCTGCTGCGGAATTTCCTATGCTGCGAGAGCTGACCCGGAAAGTCATCGAGGGCGCCCATCTGGATGAGCAGGAGAGCGAGTCGTCCCTGCAGGCGATCCTGTCTCCCGAGTGCCCGGAGGCGGCAATTGCTTCTTTCCTCACGGCGTTGAGCCTGAAGGGCGAGACACCCGAGGAGATCGCCGGTTTTGCCCGTGTGATGCGCCGGCATGCGCGGAAGCTGGCCATCGGGTCTGACGATCTGATCGACACGGCCGGCACCGGGGGGGGCGAAGAAACCTTCAACATTTCGACGACCGCGGCCTTCATCATTGCCGGGGCGGGTGTCCCGGTGGCCAAGCACGGCAACCGAGCAGTAACTTCGCGCTCCGGCAGCGCCGACCTGCTGCTGGCCCTGGGGTTGAATCTGAACGCGCCGCTCGAGCAGGCAGAAACAGCATTGCGAGAAATCGGCATCGCTTTCCTCTTTGCCCCCCACTTTCATCCGGCCATGAAGCGGGTTGCTGAACTGCGCCGGGAGCTGGCGCACCGAACGATATTCAACCTGCTGGGCCCGCTCACCAATCCCGCTGCTGCGCCCTTCCAGCTGATCGGGGTGTATTCGGACGAGCTCACGGAGAAACTCGCCCAGGCGCTGTGCCTGCTGGGGTGCCGCCGGGCCTGGGTGGTCCACAGCAGCGACGGCCTGGACGAGTTGTCGGGAGTCGCACCCAGCAGGGTGTCGGAGGTGTCGGGTGAACGAGTGCGAAGTTTCGTCCTGGACCCCCAGGAGCTCGGTCTCTCGCACGCCCCGGGCGTTGCCTATCCGGCTGGAGACCCGACCGAGAATGCCCGCATCACTCGGGGCATCCTGGAGGGGAGCGTCCAGGGAGCGGCGCGCGATGTAGTGGTGCTCAACGCGGCGGCGGCCTTGCATATCGCCCGGGGCATCGAGCTGCCGCAAGCCCTGCTCGACGCCCGGCGGTCACTGGACTCGGGCCGGGCACTGGAAAAACTGAACGAATTGATCCGAATTTACGGCTGACTCATGCTCGATACCATCGTCGCCCAAAAGCGTCTGGAGCTCAGGGAAGAAAAGGCCTGCGAATCGCTGGCCGCGCTGCACCGCCGGCTCGACCCCCGGCCGCGCGCACCTTTTCGTGCGGCGCTCGAGAGAGACACCGTCAACGTCATTGCGGAGGTCAAGTATTCCAGCCCCAGCCGCGGGGACTTCCCGTGCCGGCTGGCTCCCGAGAAGGTGGCACGGCGTTACGCGCTCAACGGCGCAGCAGCCCTCTCGGTGCTGACCGATCGCAGCTTCTTCAAGGGATCACCGGAGCATCTGCAGGAGATCCATCGTGAGCTTCCCGAGTTGCCCCTGTTGCGCAAGGACTTCATCATCGATCCGTATCAGGTGGCTCAAGCTGCCGCCTGGGGCGCTTCGGCGTACCTGTTGATCGTGGCCTCACTGACCGATCCTGAGCTCGTCCAGCTGCGCAGCGCGGCGACCGATTATCAACTGGAAGCTCTCGTCGAGGTCCATGACCCCTGGGATTTGGAGCGGGCCCTCGAGAGCAGGAGTCGCCTCATCGGGGTCAACAACCGCGATCTGAAGACCTTCCAAGTCGACCTCGCGACCTCGTTCCGGCTGGCCAGGCGGGTGGAGGGGGAAAGCGGACTGCTGCTGGTGAGTGAATCGGGAATCACCGAGCGAACTCAGATCGAGGAGCTCCGAGGCGCGGGTTTCTCGGCCTTCCTGATCGGGTCCCACTTCATGGAGAGTGAGGACCCCGGGAGCCCTCTGGCGAGACTGCTGGGCCGCGAGGCGGCGGCCGAGGGTGCGGAAGGATGACTCCAATCGTCAAAGTCTGTGGCATCACCAACCTCCAGGACGCCCGGCTTTCCGTGGAATGGGGGGCCAATGCCCTGGGCTTCAACTTCTATCCTCCCAGCCCCAGGTACGTGCAGCCACGGTGCGCGGCGGAGATCATCGACGAATTGCCGGAAACGGTCCTCGCGGTCGGCATCTTCGTTCAACGACTGAGGCAACGGGCCGAAAAGCTGGTCCAAGTCGTGCAGATTCATGGATTGAAACAGGCTGCCGAGATTCCACCTACCGACCGGACCATCTGGGTGGCTGTGTCGCCAGAACGAGCCGCAGCCTTTCCGCAACATCAGATCCTCATCGACACCTCCTGGGGCCGTGGCCGCCTGGCCGACTGGGACGCGCTCGAGGGTTTGCAGAGGCCGTACATACTGTCTGGCGGACTCACGCCCGACAATGTGGGTCTGGCCTTGCAGCGACTGCACCCGGCTGGAATAGACGTCTGCTCGGGCGTGGAAAGCTCTCCCGGAACCAAGGACGCCGCCCGGCTGCGGGCCTTCCTGAGCGAGGTGCGGCGCCATTGGCCGGCGCCGACCCGCCCGGCCGGGCCGTGAGAGGCGGTGATTCGAGGCGGCAGCAATGCTGCCGAGGAGTGGCAATTATGGAAAAGACAGCTGATTCGGTGGACTATCTCCAACAACCCGACCCTGAAGGCCATTTCGGACCCTACGGCGGACGGTTCGTTCCCGAGACGCTGATGTCTCCCCTGGAACAACTCGAGACCGCTTACCGCGAGGCCAGGCAAGATCCCGAATTCCTGGAGGAGTTCAGCGGTCTGCTGGAAACCTACGTGGGCCGGCCCACCCCCTCGAGTCGCGCGAACCGGCTCTCGGAGGAGGTGGGGGCTCGAGTCTACCTGAAGCGGGAGGACCTCTGTCACACCGGGGCGCACAAGATCAACAACGCTCTGGGACAAGCTTTGCTGGCACTTCGAATGGGAAAGCAGCGCATCATCGCCGAGACGGGAGCGGGTCAGCACGGCGTGGCCACGGCGACGGTTTGCGCCCTGCTCGGCCTGGAATGTGAGATCTACATGGGAAGCGAAGACATGCGGCGCCAGGCGCTGAACGTGTTTCGCATGGAGCTGCTGGGCGCCAAGGTCACTGAAGTGGGCGCCGGAAGCCGCACGCTCAAGGACGCCATCAACGAGGCCATGCGCGACTGGGTGACCAACGTCGAGAGTACCCACTATCTCTTGGGTTCAGTACTGGGCGCCCACCCCTATCCCATGATGGTGCGCGACTTTCAATCGGTGATCGGGCAGGAGGCGCGCCGGCAGATCCTGGATGCCGAGGAGCGGCTTCCCGACCTGCTGATCGCCTGCGTGGGCGGAGGCAGCAACTCCATCGGCCTCTTCTACGAGTTCCTGGGCGACCACGACGTGCAGATGATCGGCGTGGAGGCCGGGGGGACTGGCCCTCGGCTGGGGCAACACGCGGCGCGGTTCGAAGGGGGAGGGAAAGGCGTACTGCACGGCACCTACAGTTACCTGCTGCAGGACGAGCAGGGACAGGTGGCGCTGACCCACAGCGTTTCCGCTGGACTGGACTATCCGTCCATCGGACCCGAGCACGCGCTGCTCAAGGATTCAGGAAGGGTGCGCTACACCTCGGCCAGCGATCGGGCCGCGCTCGAAGCCTTCCATCTCCTGAGCCGTCTGGAGGGGATCATCCCGGCCCTGGAATCGGCGCACGCCGTGGCCGAGTGCTTGCGGCTGGGGCGGGAGAAGGCTTGGGCCGAGTTCGGCTCCGACCCTCTGGTGATCATCAATCTTTCGGGGCGAGGCGACAAAGATGTCGAGACTGTCCGAGATTTTCAAAGCTAGTGGGAAATGTTTTCTCCCCTTCGTGACGGCGGGACACCCTTCGCTGGATTCGACTGAGGAAATTGTACTGGCCCTGGCTCAGGCGGGCGCCCATATCATCGAAATCGGCCTGCCCTTCTCGGACCCGATTGCCGACGGCCCCGTCATCCAGCGCTCTTCCTTCAGCGCGCTCCGGCATGGGCACTCCCTGGACGACTACCTGGCCATGGTGAGTCGGGTTCGGGCACGATCAGATGTCGGGCTGATCTTCATGTCTTACCTCAACCCACTGCTGAGCTACGGCCTGGAACGGCTGGAGAAAGGCGCCCTGGAGGCCGGCCTGGACGGCCTGCTGGTCTCGGACCTCACCCCCGAGGAGCAGGAGCGGCTCGGGGCCTTTCCCCGCCTCGACACCATCTTTCTGGCCGCGCCGACCTCCTCCGATCAGCGCCTGGAGAAGATCGTTCGGGCCAGCCGGGGCTTCCTGTATCTGGTGGCGCGAACCGGGGTCACCGGGAATCAGACCGATGTCGAGCAGTCGGTGCCACGGACCATCCGGCGGATTCGCCGCCTGACCGATTTGCCGGTGGCGGTGGGATTCGGAATCTCCACGGCGGCGGACGTGAAGAGGGTCTGGCAGCTGGCCGACGGCGCCGTGGTAGGCACCGCCATCGTCCGCTTCATCGAAGGGCATCGAGACGATCCGAACCTGCCCGAGCGAGTAGCCAGATATGTGCGGGAGCAACTGCTCCCGGTTCAGCCTGGATTTCATGAAGAGAAAAGCGGGTGAGTGCGGGGATCCCTTTCCGCGCGGCGTGGTGCGTCCGCAAACCTTCGGGCGAATGGGCCTCCGCATCAGCGCGTGATCAGCAGCTCATCGGCGCGTATTCTGACGTCTTTGATACCGTAGGGGAGATCGAAGGGCTGGGTGAAGTCGATGATGGGTGGCTGGCCTTGGCCCAGGTAGCCGATCAGCGAGCCGGCCAGCCATGCCGGCACCCAGTTCTCGTTGAAGCTGGCTTCCTGGATCTCGAACTGCGCCTTGCCGCCATTGACCTGGAGGCGCCCGATACATTTGAAGGTCAGCTGCCCTCTGACGGCGCTCTTGAACATGCTGGACACATAGCCGCTCAGCTCGACTTTTCCCATGTCCAGGACGGCTCGCGCCCGGATCGAGCCGTCTGGCCGAAAATCCAGCTCGACGTCCCGAACGCCCAAGCGCGGTCTGGCTCGGGCCGCACTTCGAGCGAAGTCGTTCAAGTCGTCTTCCCGGAGGTGAAACTCCTGGGGGCCAACGCCGCCTTTTTCTTGTTTGAGCTGGCGCAGAACGTGCCGAACCTGGCTCGCCCCCGTCGCCTGAGCCCGGAAAGCCGGTGCCGTTGCCAGGGCGCTCGGGAGCAGCAGGCTCAGGGCCAGCAAAGGGCCAGCCAACCAGCCGGCCTTCGATGATCCTGAAGGGCTGCTCGCGTTGCTCGTCCTACCGGTCTTCCAGCCGGTAATTGGGAGACTCCTTGGTGACGACGACATCATGGACGTGAGACTCTCTCAAGCCGAGGTTGGTGATTCGGATGAAGCGAGATTGCTCTTGCAGCTCGTTCACGGTCCGAACTCCGCAGTAGCCCATGCCTGCCTTCAGGCCGCCAATCAGGATCGGGATCATGCTTTCGACACTGCCTTTGTAGGGGACGCGGCCTTCGATTCCTTCGGGTACCATTTTTTGCGTGGCATCGACTCTTTCCTGGCCGTATCGGTCGCTGCTGCCTTCCGCCATGGCTCCCAGCGAGCCCATACCGCGGTAGGTCTTGTAGCTGCGGTTCTGGTACAGGACCAGCTCGCCGGGTGACTCGTCCGTGCCGGCGAACAAGTTGCCCAGCATGACGGAGTCTGCGCCGGCCGCCAGGGCCTTGGCCAGATCTCCCGAAAACTTCACTCCCCCGTCGGAGATCAGCGGAATCCCCAATTCGCGCGTGGCTCGAACCGTGTTCAGGATGGCTGTGATTTGGGGAACTCCCGCACCCGTCACCACTCGGGTGGTGCAAATCGAGCCGGGGCCCATGCCTACCTTGACTGCGTCGACGCCGGCCCCGTGTAGTTCGCGTGCGGCTTCGGCCGAGGCGATGTTTCCGGCCACCAGATCGGCCCGACGCAGTTTCTTGCGCAGCTTGCCGACCGCTGCGACCACCCGTTGGGTGTGGCCATGCGCGGTGTCCACTACGATCACGTCGGCCCCCACCCGCTCCAATTCCTGGGCCCGTTCCAGGTAGTCTCCCGTGGCGCCGACGGCGGCGCCGACGCGCAGGCGCCCCATGGCATCTTTGGCCGCCAGCGGGTAGGCCATGGTCTTCATGATGTCTTTGACCGTGATCAACCCCTTCAGTTTGAACTTGTCGTCGACCACCAGCAGCTTTTCGATGCGGTGTTCGTGGAGCTTGCGCTTGGCCTCTTCCAGCGAGATGCCCTCCTGGACCGTGACCAGGTCGTGGCGGGTCATCAGGTCGCTGACGGGGCGATCCAGATTGGTTTCGAAACGGAGATCGCGGTTGGTGAGAATTCCCAGCAGCTTGCCCCGCTTGTCGGTGATCGGGACGCCCGAGATTCGATAGCGTTCCATCACCTCGAACACCTCGCGAACCTTGTTATTGGGGCGCATCGTCACCGGATCGACGATCATTCCCGACTCGGAGCGCTTGACCTTGTCGACTTCCAGCGACTGCTGCTCGATGGCGAAGTTGCGATGAATCACTCCCAGGCCCCCCTGCCGGGCCAGGGCAATGGCCAGCCGCGACTCCGTGACTGTGTCCATGGCCGCCGAGACCAGGGGGATGTTCAAGGGAAGATTGCGGGAGAATACGGTCCGGACATCGACCTCGGTGGGAAGGACGTCGCTGCGGCTGGGCAGCAACAGCACATCGTCGAAAGTCAACGCTACCGGGATCTCCATGGACGGATTATAGGGACGCCCCTGGGGGGTGTCAATTTGCCGCGGGGCCGCTGTCTCCAACCTCGAATGCTACAATGACAGCGACATGTTCAACACCATTCTGACCAAGGTGTTTGGGAGCCAGAACGAGCGTGAGCTCAAGCGGATGCAGCCGCTCCCAGCTCAAGTAAACGAGCTGGAAAGCCGGATTGCGCGGCTCAGTGACCAGCAACTCAAGGACCAGACCAACAAGTTCAAAGAGCAACTCGACCAGGGCGCCGAACTGGACGATTTGCTCCCCGAGGCTTTTGCGACCGTTCGAGAGGCCAGCAAACGCACCATCGGCTTGCGTCATTACGACGTGCAGCTGATCGGCGGGCTGGTGCTGCACCGAGGCAAGATTGCCGAAATGAAGACGGGCGAAGGAAAGACTTTGGTTTCCACGCTCCCCGTCTACCTGAATGCGCTGCAGGGCAAGGGCGTACATCTGGTCACGGTCAACGACTACCTGGCTCGCCGCGATGCTGAATGGATGGGACCGATCTATCGCGCTCTGGGCCTCCAGGTCGGGGTCGTCCAACATGACATGGCCGACCAGGACCGGAAAGCCGCCTATCAGGCAGACGTCACCTATGGCACCAACAACGAATTCGGGTTCGACTACCTGCGCGACAACATGAAGTACTCGCTGGACGACTGTGTCCAGCGTGGTCACGCCTACGCCATCGTCGACGAGGTCGACTCGATCCTGATCGACGAGGCCCGCACGCCGCTGATCATCAGCGGCCCTTCCGAGGAATCCACCGACAAATACTACCGCATCGACAAAATGATGCCTCGGCTGGTGCGCGACGAGGATTACCAGGTCGACGAGAAGGCCCGCACGGTGGTGCTGCTGGAGTCGGGCATCGAGAAGGCGGAGTCGTCACTGGGTGTGGACAACCTGTACGATCCCCGCCACATGGACCTGGTGCATCACATCCAGCAGGCCCTCAAAGCGCACACGCTGTTTCGCCGGGACGTCGACTACGTGGTGAAGGAAGGTCAGGTCGTGATCGTCGACGAGTTCACCGGGCGCCTGATGCCGGGCAGGCGCTATTCGGACGGTTTGCACCAGGCCCTGGAGGCCAAGGAAGGGGTGCGGATCGAGCGGGAAAACCAGACTCTGGCAACCATCACCTTCCAGAACTATTTCCGCATGTACGACAAGCTGGCCGGCATGACCGGTACGGCCGAAACCGAAGAGGCAGAGTTCGGAAACATCTACAAACTGGACGTGATCGTGATTCCCACCAATCGCGATCTGATCCGCCTCGAGTACCAGGACGTGATCTATCGGACCGAGAGGGAGAAGTTCAACGCAGTCGCAGAGGAGATCAAGGAACTCAACGAAGCGGGTCGTCCGGTGCTGGTGGGGACCACCTCGATCGACAAGTCGGAGCGCCTGGGGACGTTGCTCAAGCGGCGCGGCATCCGGCACGTCGTGCTCAATGCCAAGTACCACGAACGGGAAGCGGAGATCGTTGCATTTGCCGGGAAAATGCGCGCCGTGACCATCGCCACCAACATGGCGGGCCGCGGAACCGACATCATTCTGGGCGGTAACCCCGAGTTCCAGGCCCGGCTGATTCTGCGCGAGCGAGGCCAGCAATGGGAAGACCAGCCGGAAGAGTTCAAGGCGGAAGTCGAAAAGCTCCGTCCGGCATGGGAGCAGGAGCACGAGAAGGTCGTCCAGCTGGGAGGCTTGCACATCATCGGCACGGAGCGGCACGAGGCGCGCCGGGTCGACAATCAGCTGCGTGGTCGCGCCGGACGGCAAGGGGACCCGGGGTCCAGCCGCTTCTACCTGTCCCTGGAAGACGATTTGATGAGGATCTTCGTGTCGGATCGGATTTCCGGGTACATGCAGAAGCTGGGGATGGAAGAGGGCGTTCCCATCGAGTCCAAGCTGATCACCAAACAGATCGAACGAGCCCAGAAGGAAGTGGAGGGCCGCAACTTCGGGATCCGGAAACACCTGCTGGAGTACGACGACGTGATGAACCAGCAGCGGCAGGAGATTTACCGCTTCCGCCGCGAGCTGCTGCAGGGCAAGGACCAGAAAGAATACCTGCTCGAGCTGGCCCGCGACATCATGGTCGAGCAGCTGGACGCCTACGCCAACAAAGAGACGCATCCAGACGAGTGGGACGTCAACGAACTCGGCATCAATGTGCAGCGGATCTTCGGCGTCGACCTGCCGTCGGACATCGACCAGCTGTCCCGACCCGAACTCGAGGAGCGGCTGCTGGAGACGATCGACAAGAAGTATGAGCAGAAGGAAGCCGAGATCGGCGAAGAGCGGATGCGCTGGTTCGAACGAATGGTGATGCTTCAAATCATCGACCAGCAGTGGAAGGATCACTTGCTGGCCTTGGACCACCTCAAGGAAGGGATCGGCCTGCGGGGCTACGGGCAGCGCGATCCTCTCGTGGAGTACAAGCGGGAGTCGTTCGAGTTGTTCGAGGACCTCTGGAACCGCGCCACCGAAGAGATGGCCCGCATGCTTTTCTTGCTGACTCCGGTCGCCGAAGAGAGCCAGGCCCTGGGAGCGCGGGCACGCCGCCAGCAAGCACTGCAGTACTCGGGCGGAGAGGAGCAGCAGCAGCCCTCGGCGCTGCAACACGCATCGGGGCGTATGGACCAGCGCACTGCCCGCGCGGTCAAGCCCATCGTGCGCCAGACCCCCAAAGTGCGCCGAAATGCTCCTTGCCCTTGCGGCTCCGGTAAGAAGTACAAGAAATGCTGCGGCGCGGCGGTCTGATGAGAGACCTCCCCCTGGCCGTGGCCGCTGCGCCGGCAGCGGAACCTCCTATTCGGGGAAGCCTGTCCTACCGGGGCTCCCCGGCCCGGCCCTTTTCACTCCAGCAGATCGAGCAGTTCCTCCGCGCCCAAGTGTGGTTCGAGCAGGCTGTCCGCCAGCGAGCGTTTCCGGTTGTGAAGCTGCAGCATCTTCTCCTCCACGGTGCCGCGCGTGATCATCCGGTAGGCGGTGACGCGCTTGTCTTGGCCGATTCGGTGGATGCGGTCGATCGCCTGCTGCTCCACCGCAGGATTCCACCAGGGCTCGTACAGCACCACGTAGTCCGCGGCCGTCAAGTTGAGGCCGGTCCCACCCGCCCTGAGCGACATCAGGAAGACGCGGTGATCGGAGCTGGATTGAAAGCGTCGAACTCGGTCCTTCCGGTCCCGCGTCCCCCCGTCCAGGTAGAGGTAGGGCAGTCCCTGGTCTTGCAGCTGCTCCCGCAGCAACCGCAGCATGCGAACGAACTGGCTGAAGACGACGACTCGGTGGCCGCCGCTCGAGATCGCATCGAGGACCTCCAGGAACGCTTCGAGCTTGCCCGAGCCGAGTGAGGCCAAATCGGGATCGATCAGGGCGGGATGGCAGCAGAGCTGGCGCAGCCGGGTCAACGCTGTCAGGATGTGCAGGCGGGAGCGTGCCAGCCCGTGTTCGCGCACATATTGGTGCACTTCTCCCCGCACCCGCGCCGCCACCTCACGGTAGACCTTCTTCTGTCTCGAGGTGAGCTCGCAATAGAGGTTCTGTTCCACCTTCTCGGGCAGCTCAGGCGCCACCTGGGCCTTGAGCCGGCGAAGCAGGAAGGGGCGCACCACCTCGGTCAAGCGCTGCAGTCGCTCTTCGTTCTGTTCGCGCATGATTGGCCTCGCGAAGAGCCTCTCGAACTCTTTCGCTGTGCCCAGAAGGCCGGGCAGCACGAAATCGACGATCGACCAGAGTTCCGTCACCGAGTTTTCGATCGGAGTACCGGTCAGCGCCAGACGAAAACGGGCCTTCAGCCGTTTGGCGGCTCGCGTCCGCTGGGCGCGAGGATTCTTGATGTTCTGCGCCTCGTCCAGGATGGCGCAGCGGAAAGGAAAGGGCATCCCGTGGCGCTGCAGGAGAGTGTAGGAGGTGACGATCAGGTCGTAGCGGCTGGCATCCAGACCGCGCACGTCCGAGGCCTGCTGCAGCTGAACGGCTCGCAACTCGGGTGTGAATTTCTCGGCTTCCTCCAGCCAATTCGGGGCAACGGAAGTGGGGCACACGACCAGGCTGGGCTGGGGGCCGTGGGCCCTCCTCAGGTGAATCAGCAGGGCCAGCGTCTGCAACGTCTTCCCCAGGCCCATGTCATCGGCCAGGATGCCCCCCAGACCGTGCCGTTCGAGGAATGCGAGAAACTGAAACCCTTCCAGCTGATAGCGTCTCAGGCGGTCTCGCAGCGTTGGAGGAGGGCTGGTGCGAGAGTGAGGTTCCAGGCGCTTCAGCCGGCGGTAATGGTCCAAGAGTTCTGAAGAGATCTCCAGTCGGTCTTGGCCCGGCTCCAGCATCAGGTCCACGAGTCGGGCGAGAAATCTGGACTGAATCCGCTGCGGTCCTGGTTTCGAGGGCGCGTAACCCATCTGAACCAGTTCGTCGATCTCGCGCCGCAGCCTGTCACGGTCGAAAGAGACCATTCGCCCGCTGGCGAGACGGAAGTAGCGGCCCGGGAAGATTCGCAACGCCCGAATGTCGGCGGGTTCCAGCCGCTCCTCATCAGCCCGTACTTCCCAGCTGATGGAAAGCCAGTCGATGCTGCCCGACCAGTCGACGCGCACCTTGCTGCAAACTTGGGTCCGGCCTTCCAGCAGCGATCGCAGATGATCGTCCAGCTCGATTCGATAGCCCAGGGCGCGCAATCGGGGCAGGTGATCCTCGAGAAGAGCGTCAGCATGGGCGTGCGGGTAAATGAACAGACTGGCCTCGGCAGTGGGGCGGAAGCCGGCTCGCCGCAGCTCTTCCTCGAATTGCTGCAAGAGTGTCGGGTCGGTCCAGTGGTAGCCTTCACCGGTGATCTGCCACGAGGCCCCTCCCTGGCCGCCTGCCGCGCCCTCGAGCGGTTCCAGCGCCGGGCTTCCGTAAAGCTTGCCCTGCTCGAGATACAGCCGGAGACAGGGGTTGTCTTGGGCCGGATCGACGCGCAGCGGCTGGCCATGATGATCGAACACGCGAGGATGCCCGGCCAGGACGCCGAGAAAGTCGACGAAGTCGGCTGCCGAAGGAGACCATTTCCGGATTCCACCCGATTGCGGCAGCGTTGCGCGTTCACCGAAGAACCGGAGAACGGCTCGGTCTTCCCGTTCCCAGTCGGGACGATCCGGGCGGCGGCACTGTTTGACCAGCGCACCCAGCTGATTCAGGGTCAGGGACTCCAGCTCGGGAAGCGCAGCCAACCCCGGACTGCGGCCTGGCTGTTCGCGATAGAAGCGAACGCCGGGCTCCCAGGGATTCAGCATCAGGCAGAGCCGGACACCAGCTGTGCTGCCTTCCGGATCGCCATCTCGATTGGGCTCCAGATCGGCTTGCCCGATCTGAGGCGGAAGCGAGATCGCGCTGCCGGCGGCAGCGTCTTCATGCGGCAGGTGGCGGCCGAGTTGCTCGGTGAGAATCCAGAACAGCGCAGCCTGGTGCTCACAGCCGGGGGAGCGGCCACAGCTGCAGTCCAGCAGGAAATCCGCCCCCATTCGCTGCCACACCGCGTGGTGGGGTTCACCGCCGCTGGCGACCCTCGCTTCGATGAATTCACTGCCCAGTGTGATTTGGGAGACGCTTCCAGTGGTCAGGAGTTGCCGGCCCCGAGCCAGACTCTCGTTGCTGAACCGGGCCCGGGCACGGTTCACCTGGGACCGCCTGGCCTGCCAGTCCCTGGCCGTTCGGTCGTCTCCTTCCAACACCAGGATATCCAGCCCGGTGTCCATAGTCGTTCGGCCAGTCTAAGGAGCTCGTCTGACAAAGAAGGGCGTAGGGCGTAGGGACTGGATACCCTTGCCTGTGCTCCTGGCCCGTATCGTGCCAGCTGGCTTCGGGGACGCTGGCGCTCGGGGATGAAGCCGTGAAGATCCGGGCAGTAAGACCCCCACAGCCCTACGCCCTGCGCCCTACGCCCCCAAGCCCTGCTGCTTCAGATCTTCTCGACGTCTTCGGCGTCGATTTCGCAGGCGACTGCTTGCTGGATCAGGTCGATTGAGAGGACGAACCGGTAGCGGTTCTTCTTTTCGAGGAGGATGCCTTCGACGCCGCGCAGCGGGCCCCGGACGATCCGTACGCGATCGCCTGCGTGCAAATAGGGGTGCGGGTCGAACTCGAGCTGGTGAAAGACCAGGTCTTTGACGGCTTGAATCTGCTCGGAAGGAATAGGTTCCGGTACCCCCTTGAATCCGACGATTCGAACCACGGAGGGCACCCGAAGCACGTCGATGCGGCGCCGCTCCATATCGGTGTTGACGAACAGGTACCCCGGAAACACGGGCAGCTGCACCAGTTTTCTCCGGTCCTTCCATTTGGACAGCACGTCGCGCAGGGGTAGGAAGCATTCGACTTGCCGCCTGCACAGTTCTTCGGCCACGACTTTCTCGTGGCGAGAGCGGGTGTAGACGGCATACCAGCGCTGTGTGGGTTCGGCCATCGAGTTTTCATGTTAGCATGCGGCCCGAGAGGCGAGTGGTTGGGGAGACTCCCTCGCCCGCACCGAATCGAGGAGAAGCTCTTGTCAGACTATTGGGTGACGGGCGTTGCCGGGTTCATTGGCAGCCGGGTGGCGGCCCGGCTCCTGAAAGGGGGGCACCAGGTCGTGGGAGTGGACAACTTCAACGACTCGTCCGACCCTCGCCTCAAGCGCTGGCGAGTCGAACAACTGGACGGGCCCGACTTTCGCCTCGAGCAGTTGGACATCCGAGACCGGCGAGCCCTCGAGCATCTGCGCGGGCAGGGTGATCCTCCCGAAGCCATCCTGCATCTGGCTGCCCGAGCCGGGGTGCGTTTCTCGGTCGAAGACCCCTGGGAATACTACGCGACCAACCTGACCGGTACACTGAACCTGTTGCAGCTCTGCCGGGATTGGGGAATTCGGAAGTTCGTCTTGGCGTCCACTTCGAGCGTTTACGGCGAGGCGGCGGCCGCACCTTTTCGAGAGGAGATGCCCACGGATCGTCCCTTGTCTCCCTACGCCGCATCCAAGAAGGCGGCCGAGGAACTCTGCCATTGTTACCACTACCTGGACGGGATTGACGTCACGGTATTTCGGTATTTCACGGTGTACGGGCCAGCCGGCCGACCCGACATGAGTCCCTTCCGATTCGTCCAATGGATCGCCGAAGGTCGTCCCGTCACAGTCTATGGAGATGGCCGTCAATCCCGGGACTTCACCTTCGTCGACGACGTGGCCCAGGGAACGCTGCTGGGCCTGCGACCTGTGGGCTATCAGGTGTTCAACCTGGGCAACGACTCTCCGGTGGTGCTGATGGATTTCATCCGGCTCATCGAAGAGAAGTTGGGGAAGAAGGCCGAACTGGTGTTTCAGCCGCGCCACCTGGGGGACGTGACGCGCACCTGGGCCGACATCAGCCGGGCCCGGGAAGAGTTGGGCTGGAAGCCTGAAGCATCGCTCTCGGACGGACTCGACTGCTCGATCGAGTGGTATCTGCGCAATCGCAGCTGGGCCAGCCGGGTCGTAACTTGAATTCAGGCGCGGGGCGTTCGCCTCAGCCCGGCCAGATCTGGTAAACTCATTTCTTTTTCGACGCTCGGCATTTAGGCGGCCAAACGACGGCTGGATAGAGAATGCGCCGCGGTGAAACTGGAAACGATGAGATGAAAACCAGGACTTCCGTGCTGGTCAGCCCCTATGGCGGGAAACTCGTGGAACTGCGGGTGTGGGAGGAAGAACGCGCAGAGCTCATGGCCGAGGCAGGACGTCTCCCTTCCCTGCAGATCTCGGAACGCGCCGTGTGCGACCTGGAGCTGCTGGCGTACGGAGCCTTTTCTCCTCTCGAGACCTTCATGGGGGAGTCCGATTATCATCGGGTCTTGCACGAAATGCGCCTGAGCAAGGGCTTCCTCTTTCCCCTTCCCGTCACCCTGCCGGTGGAACCGGGCCCCGAGATTCGCCTGGACGCCAGGATCGCCTTGCGTAACTCCAAGAACGAGCTAATGGCCATCCTCACGATTGAAGAGGTTTACCGGTGGGACTCCACCGAGTATGCAGAAAACGCGTTGGGGACCCGGGACGTGCGACATCCTCTGATGGCCGAGATGGGGCGCTGGGGCGAATTGAACCTCTCCGGGAGGCTGCAGGTGCTCGAGTTGCCGCCTCGCTACGACTTCCAGGAGCTGCGTCTCTCGCCGCAGCAGACGCGCGAGAAACTGGAGGCGCTGGGACATTCCAACGTGGTGGCTTTCCAGACCCGGAATCCGCTGCACCGCGTCCATGAAGAGCTGACCAAGCGGGCGGTCCAGGAACACGATGGGGTGTTGCTCCTGCATCCGGTAGTGGGAATGACCAAGCCCGGCGACGTGGATCACTACACGCGCGTGCGCACCTACAAAGCCTTGGCCGGGAATTATTACGACCCGGACAGAATCCAGCTGGCTCTGCTGCCGCTGGCGATGCGCATGGCCGGGCCACGAGAGGCTCTGTGGCATGCCTTGATCCGGCGCAATTACGGCGCGAACTACCTGATCGTGGGGCGAGATCACGCCAGCCCGGGCCGGGACTCCAGGGGGCGTCCCTTTTACGGTCCTTACGACGCCCAGGAATTGGTCGAGCGCCACTCGGACGAGTTGGGCGTGACCGCCATCCCGTTCACCGAGCTGGTCTATCTGCCCCAGGAAGGCCGGTACGAGGAGAGTTCCCGGGTGCAGCCGGGCACCGCCACGGCCTCCATCTCCGGGACCGAGGTGCGGGAGCGCTACCTGAACCGCGGGGAGCCGCTGCCGTCCTGGTTCACCAGGCCCGAGGTCGCCGAGATTCTCTCAGAGAGCTATCCGGCTCGCCACCGGCAGGGCGTCTGCGTGTGGTTCACGGGATTGAGCGGCTCCGGAAAGTCGACCACCGCCGAAGTGCTCACCACATTGATTCTGGAACATGGGCGCCAGGTCACTCTGCTGGACGGCGACGTCGTGCGAACCCATCTCTCCAAGGGCTTGGGATTCAGTCGTGAGGACCGGGACACCAATATCCGCCGGATCGGCTTCGTCGCCTCCGAGCTGTCGCGCCATGGCGGGATCGCGGTCTGTGCCGCGGTCAGCCCCTACCGCTCGACTCGCAATGATGTGCGCAACCTGGTGGGTGAGGACCGCTTCGTGGAAGTCTTCGTGGACACTCCTCTGGACGTCTGCGAGCAGCGGGACGTCAAGGGCATGTACGCCAAGGCGCGCCGCGGCGAGATCAAAGGCTTCACGGGAATCGACGACCCCTACGAGGCCCCCGAGAACCCTGAGATCCGGCTGGAAACGGTGGAGTCGTCTCCTGAGGCCAACGCGCGCAGGATCTTGGACTTCCTGGTGCAGCAGGGCTTCGTGCGCAAGCTGGGGTGAGTTCGACACACCGACTCTGGCCCAAGGTGAGCTGATGCCCAAGACGGCCCTCATTACCGGAATCACCGGGCAAGACGGCTCCTATCTGGCTGAATTCCTGCTCCAAAAAGGGTACCGGGTCGTGGGGATGGTGCGGCGCTCCAGCACGGAGAACACCGAGCGTGTTTCTCACCTGCGAGACCGTGTCGAGTTCAGGCAAGGCGACTTGCTGGATCAACTCTCCCTGATTACCCTTCTGGAAGACGTGCAACCGGCCGAAGTGTACAACCTGGCGGCTCAGTCCTTCGTACCCACCTCCTGGGACCAGCCGGTCTTGACCGCCGAATTCACCGCGCTCGGCGTGACTCGCATCCTGGAGGCAATTCGACTGGTGAACCCCAGGATTCGCTTCTACCAGGCCTCGACCAGCGAGATGTTCGGCAATGTCGAGGAGAGTCCTCAGAACGAGCAGACCCCGTTCTATCCTCAGAGCCCCTACGGGGTCGCCAAGGTCTACGGACACTTCATCACCATGAATTACCGGGACAGTTACGGATTGTTCGCCTGTTCGGGGATTCTCTTCAATCACGAGTCCCCGCGCAGGGGCAGGGAGTTCCTCTCTCGCAAGGTTTCCTACGAAGTGGCCAGAATCAAACTGGGGCTGAGTTCGGAGCTGGTGCTGGGCAACCTGGACGCCTCCCGGGACTGGGGCTTCGCCGGGGATTACGTGGAGGCCATGTGGCGGATGTTGCAGCAGGAGAAGCCCGACGTCTTCGTCATCGGCACGGGCGTGGCGCATACGGTTCGAGACCTGGTGGATCGCGCCTTCCAGCGTGCCGGCCTGAACTGGCGGAAGTACGTCAGGAGCGACCCCAGGCTCCATCGGCCGGCCGAGGTCAACTCCCTGGTGGCCGATTCGAGAAAGGCGCATCGGGATCTTTCTTGGACGCCGACCGTCTCCTTCCGGGAGCTGATCGAGGCGATGGTTGACTCCGACCTCGAACTGGTCGCAAGTGAAACGAGGGCGGAAGAGTAGCCGGTGCAACGGACTCGGAGAGCGCAATGGACTGGAACGAAGTACTCTTGCAACGAATCCGCGAGAAGCAGGCCATCATCGGGGTGGTCGGGCTCGGCTACGTCGGATTGCCGCTGCTGGTGAGCTTTGCGCGGGCGGGCTTCCCCGTGCTCGGCATGGATCTGGATGCCGCCAAAATCGATCTGCTGCGAAGCGGCCACTCTTGTCTGGCCGACCTGCCGGCGGATGAGATCAAAGCTCTTCTGGGGCGGGGCGCCGTTTTCTCAACGGATTATGCCGTCCTGGAGAGTGCGGACGCGGTGCTGATCTGTGTCCCCACGCCGCTGAACAAGACCCGGGACCCCGATGTCCAGTTCTTGATCCAAGCTGGAACAGGAATCGCCCGGCACTTGCGGAAGGGAATGATCGTCGCCCTGGAGTCGACGACATATCCGGGAACGACCGACGAGCTGCTCCGGCCGCTGCTGGAAGAGAGTGGCTTGCAGGCCGGCCGGGACTTCTTTCTGGTCTTTTCCCCCGAGCGGATCGATCCGGGGCGAACCGATCTGACCCTGGACGAGATCCCCAAAGTGGTCGGAGGGCTGAGCCCCCAGTGTCTGGTGTTGGCCCAGGAGCTCTACGGCCAGATCATTCAGACCGTGGTACCCGTCAGCTCCACTCAGTCGGCCGAGATGGTCAAGCTCCTGGAGAACACGTTTCGAGCGGTCAACATCGCCCTGGTCAACGAAATCGCCATCATGTGCGACAAGTTGGGCATCGACGTTTGGGAGGTGGTCGAGGCGGCCGCCACGAAGCCTTACGGCTTCATGAAGTTCGTGCCGGGTCCGGGGGTAGGCGGCCACTGCGTCCCGCTCGATCCACACTACCTGTCCTGGAAATTGAAGACCCTCGACTACAACGCCCGCTTCGTCCAGCTGGCGGGAGAGATCAACAGCGCCATGCCCAAGTACTGGGTCGACAAGGTCCAGGACGCGCTCAACCAGGCCGGCCAAGCAGTCAAAGGCAGCACTGTCCTGTTGATCGGAGTCGCCTACAAACCAGGGGTATCCGATTTCCGAGAGTCACCCGCCCTGGACATCATCGAACTTCTCGAGGAGCGGGGAGCGCGCGTCCTCTACTACGATCCATTCGTGACCGAGCTGCGCGCCGACGGCATCCGGCTCGAGGGCGAACCCGATCTGAATGCGGCGGTCGACTCCAGTGATTGTGTCCTGATCGTCACCGATCATCCAGGAATCGACTGGGAAGCCGTCGCCTCCAGAGCTCGGCTGCTGGTGGACAGCCGCTTCGTCCTGAAACGGCAGAAGTCTTGAAGGCAGCGGGCCAGCCCGAATGCTGAGAGGCGCCAAGGGCGCTCCGGGCCCACCGCTCTCAGTCGTTTTCGGCGAAGAAATAGCTGATCAGGTGTTGGATCAGGAAATGGCCTTCCTGGATTCGGCCGGTGTGGGAGGAGTCGATCAGGATCGGGAGGCGGACCTCCTGGACCAGTTGGCCCCCGGGCTTGCCGGTGACCCCCACCGTGGTCAGCTGGTGCTGATTGGCCCAGTGCACCACCTCCAGGATGTTGCTGGAGTTTCCGCTGGTGCTGAAGACCAACAGCAGGTCTCCCCCGCTGCCGAAATTCTTCAGTTGCTCGACGAAGATCTGATTGAAGTCCAAGTCATTGGCGATTGCCAGCATCCAGGGGATGTTGTCGGTCAATGACAGGACGCGGAAGCGTTTGTCCTTTCCCCAGGAAGCCTCCTTGCCCAGTTCCCCGGCCAGATGCGAAGCCATGGCGGCGCTGCCCCCGTTGCCGCAAATGAACACCTGACTCCCTTGTTGACGGGCGTCTTCCAGCAGCCCGATCAAGTCGGCCACTTCCTGTTCGGGCAGCCGAGCCAGCATTGTCAGGCTCTGTTGCCGGTAGTCTCGAATGTACTCGATGGGTCGCACCTGTTCATCTCCTCACCGGGCAGCCGATCCGGGTTGATTCGTTCCTGCACACGTTTCGACTCCGGCCGCTTGGAGTCCAAAGGCGACATTATACTCCCGGAACAGTTTCCAGGAACCAGCCCCGGCTCGGCCAGAAGGGTTTGGCGCCCGAGCCCGGGTTTTTCAGCAATCAACCCGGGGGTGCGGCGAGAGGACGTCCGCTGACTGGAGATTTCGGGGCCGGACCGCGGGAGCTTCCCCTGAAGGACGACCCTGGTACAATGGAGGACTCGCAGAATCGGGGCCATTCCAAGGGGTGAGTGGGAATCCAAACGTGACCATCGTTCGTGTCTGTATCACGCTGCTACTGGTGGGCTTGGTGCTCTACCGGCTCGATCTCGGGCAGTTCGTCTCAGTCCTGGCTGCCAGCCATTGGGAGTGGGTCGTGCCCGCGGTCGGCCTGCAGCTTTCGCTGACCGTCCTTTCCGCGGGGCGCTGGAAGGCGATTCTCTCCAACTTCAGAATCGCGACACCTCTGAAATCCCTGATTCAGCTGGCGTTCATCGGAAGCTTCTTCAACCTTTGCCTGCCCTCCTCCATCGGGGGAGACGTGTTTCGGGCCTTTTACCTGTCCAAGCGGACCGGCCGGGGACTCTCCACGACGCTGACGACGACCATCCTGGAGCGTAACGGCGGACTCTGCGCGCTGTTGATGATCGGGGCCGCCGCATCACTCGTCTGGGGGTTGCCCGGGCGCGGCGCGGTTCCCGCTTATCTCTTCCCGGCCCTGATCACCGCGTACCTGATGGCCAATCTGGCGCTCTTCAACGGCCGCCTGCACCAGCTCGCCAGCAGGCTTTTGCAGTGGCTGGGGCTGGCACGGCTGGAAGAGAAGATGGAGCTGGTCTATGACGGATTGCGCAAGCTCATCCGCAACCGGGGTGCGTTGGCGCGGGTACTGGCCATCTCGCTGGTGATTCAATTCGGATCGGTGGTGGTGATCTGGACGGCCGGCAAGGCGCTCTCTCTGGGACTTCCGTTTCAGGTCTTTCTGATCCTCATCCCGATCATCAACTTGAGCATCATGATCCCCGTTACGATCAACGGGTTCGGGCTGCGGGAGGGACTCTACGTCCTGCTCTTCGCCGCGCTGGGAGTCAGTGAGGAACAAGCGGTTGCGCTCTCCCTGCTCAACGCCCTGGTGGTCATGCTGGCCGCCTTGCCCGGCAGCGTGGTCTATTCGCTCTACAAGAAGGACCCCGCATTCGATGGGCAAATCGAGGAGCTGGAAGCCACGGTCTGAGACCGCCTCGACCGGCCGGCCCATCGTTCCAATTCGCAGTTTCCCACGGTTCGCACAGCTGATCGTTGCTCAGTCGATTTGGAAGACGAAGAGCCGATTGGCCTTTTCGGCCGTGACGTAGGCGAAGCGTCCGTCAGCGCTGATTTCGATGTCGATGGGTTTCTTGCCCGCCTGAAAAGTGGCCAGTTTTTGGAAGCTCGGGCTCAACACCGAGACTGCATTGTCGCCGGTTTCCACCACGAAAATGCGGCCGTCCGGAGCGACCGCGAGCGAGAAGGGCTTGCTGCCCACGGGCACGCGTTGGATCTCGTCCAGATCGAGCACATCGATCACCGAGAGGTCGTTGGTTCCGCTGTTGGCGACGTACAGCCGAAAGCCGTCGGGGGAGAAGGCGAGGCCGTCGGGACCTCTCCCCACTGGAATCTGCTTGACCACTTTCCGTGAATTGAGGTCGATCACGTACAGCTCGTTGGACCCGGCGCAGACCACGAAAAGGCGGTCTCCCAGGGGAGAAACGGCGGCCGCCAGCGGCGTCACTCCGACCTCGATTTCCGCTTGTATGCGATGGGTCGATGTGTCGATGACGTCGACCTTGCCGTACTTGCTGCGTCCGAAATTTGTGACGTAAGCCTCGAGCCCGTTGGGGGCGATCACGATGTTACTGGGCCGGCCCCCCACTTTGATGTCGTCCAGGACGTCGTAGCTTCCGGTGTCAATCGCTTTGACCAGGCCGTTGTTGTAGTTGGTGACGAAAAGCTTGTCGCCGGCCGACGAGGCGGCGATGCCCAATGGCTCGTAGCCGCCGTAGAACGATCCCTGAGTCTGGTGCGTCGCGGTGTCGATGATCCAGACCTCGTTGGACGCGTAGCTGGTCACGAAGAGCCGCTTGCCGTCGTGGCTGAGGTGGGCGAAATGCGGCGCTTTTCCGACCTTGATCTTGTCCACTGTCCGGACATTGGCGGCCACGCCCATGAAAGCCATCAGGAAAACCAGTAGCAGCCTTTGCATTCTTCTTCCTTTCGTCTTCTTCACGACAGGCGCCTCAAGAGGTTCGTGCCTCGCTGGGTGGGGATTTCCGGCCGGACTGACCTCGGCGCAGCCAGCATGCCCGCAGCGTGTTGCTCATCAGCATGGCGATCGTCAGTGGGCCGACGCCTCCTGGGACGGGGGTCACCGCGGCCGCCACTCCCCACGGGTCTCGGGGGTGCACGTCTCCGACCAGCGTGGATCCTCTGCGCTGAAAGCTCTCGAGACGCGTTGAGCCTTCCCCGAACAGTCTCCTCACCTGCTCTTCGTCCTCCAGACGATTGACTCCTACGTCCACCACAACCACCCCGGGCTTGATGAAGTCGCGGGTCAGCATGGCAGGCCGGCCTATGGCGGCGACCAGAAGGTCGGCGCGACGGCAGACTTCGGACAGCTGCCGGGTTCGCGAGTGACAGATGGTGACCGTGCAGTTCTCCTGCAGCAGCATTTGCGCCAAAGGCTTTCCCACGATGTTGCTGCGGCCCACGATCACGGCATGCTTCCCCTCCAGTACGATGCTCTCTCGCTTCAGCAGTTCCACAATGCCCAGCGGAGTGCAGGGCGCCAGGGCCGGCTGGCCGAGGGTCAACCTGCCAACGTTGAGCGGGTGAAAACCATCGACATCCTTGGCCGGATGCACACTGGAGAGCACGGTGTGGGTGTCGATCCCCTCCGGCAGCGGCAGCTGCACCAGGATGCCGTCGATGGAATCGTCGCGATTCAGGCGTCCGATTTCGGCCAGCAATTGTCGATTCGTGGTCTCCGCCGGGAGCTGCAGGAGCTCGGAATGGATGTCCAATTCACGGCAGGTCTTGGTTTTGCTGGAAAGGTAAGTTCGGGAGGCTGGATCGTCCCCCACCAGGACGGCAGCCAACCCCGGCACCAGGCCGCCCAGGCGTTCCAGACCGTCGATGCGCTCCCGCACCTCTCGTTTGACCTCCTGGGCCACACGGCGCCCGTCCAGCCTTCGCGTGTCGATTCGTGCTTGCATGCGCTCACGCTTTTCCCAGCGAGCTGCGAACCCTTGCCAGGGGCCGGCTCGGCTAGGGCTGATTCGTCTTGGCGGGTTCGCCCAGGGCCGGCGCCTCAGTCTGGTAGAGCCGTTTGTAGATGAAGTAGTTTCCCATCACCTTCAATACGTACAACTTGGTCTCGCGGAACCCGATGTTCGAAACGAAGAGCTCGGGACTGGAGAACGGGATTTTGGAGGCCCAGCGCTCCACGTTGTCGGGACCCCCATTATAGGCCGCCAGAGCCTTTTCCAGCGATCCGTCGTAGCGCCGCAGCAGTTTCTGGAGGTAGTAAGCGCCCAGGCGCACCGAGAGCTCTGGGTCGTACAGGTCGCTCTCGGAGGGCGCTTTCAGGCGAAGTTCGCCTGCCAGTTCACGGGCAGTTGAGTTCATGAACTGCATCAGGCCCCGTGCCGCTGCGATCGATTTTGCGTGGCTCTGGAAGCGACTCTCCTGGCGGATGACGGAAAGGATCAGCTCCGGTTCGACCTGATGGGCCCGGCCGTAGCGGCTCACCAGTTCCCAGAAGTGCCGCGGGTAGAGCAGGGACTGGATGACGCGGGGGTAGCCTGCCGGGTCCTTCTCTCGAAAGACTGCGCCTTGCAGCAGTTCGGCGGCTCGAATCGATTCTTCCGCGAGGTTTCCCCGGTCGGCGTAATAGGCGAGGTTGAAGAGCTGTGCGACTCGGTCTCCGCCGCAGGCTGCCCGCCCCGCTCTCTTGACCTCCAGAGCGGCCTCGTCGAACAGGTGGAAGAAGAGCAACTCCTGAATCCGGCCCGCCGGGCTCAGCGAGGGCGGAGGTGGCTCCCGGCGCCAGGGCCGCGGCGAGATCAGCCTGGCGAGCCAGGGTTCATCTGCAGCCGCCGGGATGCGATCTCCCCGTTCCGCCAGCCGAGCGCGTGACAGAAAAGCGAAATAGTTGGGACTCCCTCCCGCCGCCGTTCGGAACGCAGCGCGGGCTTCGTCGAACCGGCCCAGTCGATCCAGAGCGAAACCCTTCCAGAAGTGAATCTCCTCCCGCGTGACACCCGAAGGCAGACGCAGCGAGGAGAGATGATCCAGGCGCTCCAGCTGTGTTAGGGCACTGGTGAAGTCCCCCGCTTCCAGGTCCGCTCGGGCCAGGGCGTAACGGAACTGGCGCTGCTCGCTTCCCCGGATTTGCCCGAGTGCCTGCAGCAGGGTCCGGCGGGCTTCGTCCGGGCGGCCCAGCCAGCGGTAGGTGTCGGCGAGATTGAACCAGGCGCGAGCCGCATAGCGGCTGGACGAGTGGCGTTGGACGACCCAGCGGTAGTCGTTCTCCGCTTCCGGGTAGTCCTTGGCTCGCAAGGCCAGGTTGCCGGCCAGGTAGCGGCTGTAGACCCCCCAGCTGGAGGATGGATGCTGCCGGTAGGCCTCGAGATACGCCGCGCGGGCCGCCTGTAACCGGCCCTGGATATCCAGGGTGCGGGCCCACAAATAGGCATACTGATCGCGGGCCAGGCTGCGGGGGAACTTCTCGATCAAGTAACGGAGATACTCCCGGGCGGTGGCGCCGTCCCGGTTGTTGAGGAACACCCGGGCCCGCCGGCGCGCTTCTCCTTCGTGCAGCTCAGTTGCAGGCTGGAGCCTGTGAAGCTCTCGGGCAGCCCGGAAGGCCACATCGTCTCGTTCGCTCTTCACCAGGAGCCTCTCCAGGTCGTTGATGGCCTCCCGATTCTCGTCGAGATCCAGGTGAATCAACGCGTGTTCCAGGGCCGCCTGGCGGGAGAGCGAACCGGATCCCCTCCGCCATACCTGGTCCAGCCAATGCTTGGCCTCCGCCCAGCGCTCCGCCCGGCCAAGCGCCCGGCCGTAGTCCAGTGCGGTCTGCGACCATCTGGGATGGTCGGGGAACCTCTTCAGGAACCTCTCGACGTAGCCGGCCTGCTCATCCAGTGATCCCTCCGCCAGATCGATCAGATGCAGCAAGGCGTAATCGGCCATGGGGAAACTGGACTCGGCGATTGCATCCAGAGCAGCCTGGGCTCGGCGGTCGAACCCTCCCCGCTTCAGCAGCACCCCTTTCAAGTACGCTAAATGGTTCCATTGATAAGCTTCCGGAAAATCGCTCTCGAGCAGCTCCAGCTTGGCGATCGCCCCGTCCCAGTCCTGACCCTCCATGGCAACACGGACCGGTTGCAGCGGATCCTGGAAACCAGGCGAGATCAGCAACACCCAAAAGCACACCAGAGGAAGCATGCCAGCCATTATGCCACCGCCCCCCGTCAACTGCGAGAAGGGGGCGGAGTATGGGTGCGGAGTTCTCCGGGGAGTCTCTACGCCTCTTCCCTGCGGCCCTCCAGTTGGGAGGCCACCAAGTCTTGGATGCAGGGGAATTCTGCGAGGGCGTCCAGCGAGAGCGAGGCGCGATGAAGCGAACCGATCATGTACTGTTCATAGAGAAAGTTTTCACGGACGCCGATCTGATACGCGTAAGTGCCCAGGGCCTTCAAGAGGCGTTGAATCGCCATCAGGTGAAACTGCCGGGTGAAGTCCTCGACGCTGCCCGTGAAAGCCGAGCGCTCCAGATAGTACCCCTCGAGAGCGCGAACCTGGTCGGGTCCCAGTTCGATAGAGTCTTTGAGCAGAGAGACCAGGTCATAGCTGAGGGGGCCCCAGCGGGCATCCTGAAAGTCGATCAAGTAGATCGCTCCCTGGTGCAACATCAGGTTGCGCACGTGATAATCGCGATGGCACAGCCGGCGCGGTCCCTGAGCCAGTTCTCGGGCCAGGCGGGCGAATTCCTCGTCCAGTTCCGGCGAATCGGCCCCTAACCCGCAGTACTTCTGCAAGTAGTGCCTGCGGAAGAAATTCAGCTCCCAGGAGAGTTTCTCTTCGTCAAAGGCAAGGGGATAGGCCACACTGTCGGTGGGTAGCAGCCGGCTGCCTTCCCGCTGGATGGTGACGATGTAGTCGACCGCTCGGCGCAAGAGTTCCAGCCTCTCGGCCAGCGGGGCGGCAAGAAAGTGCTTCTGCAGCGTGGTGTTGCCCAAGTCTTCCTGCAAGACGATGCCCAGTGCCCCGTCCAGGGCGTGAATGCGGGGAACTGGCAATCCGATGCGGGAGAACAACTCGTGGATCTGGCCGTAGGCGAAGCTGTCCGGGTCGAAGGGTTCGGGGTAGACGGCCAGAATGAACGACTCGCCGGCTTCCGAAACGTAGCGGAAATACTGGCGGGCCGAGGCGTCTCCGATCAACTTGCTGACGTTGTAGTGGTTGTAGCCGGGACGGAACTCGCGCCGGATGAATTCCATCAGCCGTTGCTGAATGGGCGCAACTTGTTTGACTACCTCAGCGGCCATATCACGAACTCGTCACTGCTCTGGCCTTCGCAGGCCAAGCTGTCCGGGAGATTCTGCAATCTGGGGGTGATCACCGCGTCCTGCAGGCGGGTTCCCGCCGGCACCTCCAAATCGCCTGAAATTATAACACTTTGGAGTCGGCTGCCTGCTCCGATGCGGGTGTTGGCCCAGATCACGGTGCGCACCAGTTCACAGTCGGGACCGAGCTCCACCCCGGGGCCAAGGATCGCTTCGCCGCGAAACTCCGGCAACGGGCCCTCTGCCAGGCACTTTTGGCCTCGCCGGTTCAGGACTTCGAAGGATTTTCGGAGATACCGGCTGGGGACGCTGCACTCGCACCAGTAGGCGTGGCTCACCCATCCGCCGATCGTTCCCCCTTGTGCCCGAATGCGCGGGTAGAGTTCCCGTACGGTGTCGAAGGGTCGGTCGGGAATCAGGTCCAGAACGCGCTCGGAGAGCATCTGCACCCCGGTGAAGGTATAGGCTCGGCATCCGGGCTCGGGAGGTTCGCGATCGAATCCGGCGATCCTACCCTCAGCCGAGAGCCACACCGGCGTGAACGGCTCGTTCGGATCCCGCTCGACCAGGACCATCGAAACCTCGTTGCCCGAAGCCCTGTGAAAGTCGAGCAGGGGGCCCAGGGTTTCCTCTTCGAAATAGATCTTGCCGTTGGAGACCACCAAAATGGCGCCTCTCAGAAAGGAGCGAAGCGGCGCCAGGGCGCCGGCAGTTCCCAGGATTTCCTTCTCTTCGGAGAACCGCAGCCGAGGGGCACGTCCGCCTTGCCTTACCAGGTAGCGATCCACGGCTCGGACGACAGATTCGGGGGCATGATGCAGATTCACGGCAATCTCTTGGATTCCCGAGCGCTGAAAAAGATCCAAACTGTACTCGATCAGGGGGTGGTTGAGAAAGGGAACGGCGGGCTTGGCTCTTTCGATGGTCAGCGGGCGCAGGCGCTTTCCCAACCCGGCAGCCAGGATGACGCCTCTCACCGGGGTGCTGCCCGGGATGACTCCGGTGTCCGAATCGCGCGGGGTCACAGCCCCGCCTCGCGATAGAGTTCGACATAGCTGCGGCGAATCGACTCTCGCTCAGTCCAGCCGAGTAAACGCAGAGCCTCTTCAATGGCCGGCGCATCCCCCTCGATCTCCACGAATGTGCCGATGGGGGTTTCGTCCAGGCAAACCTCGACGGCGTGGTCGTCCATTTTCCAGAGCCGGATCTCCCGGAACTTGTCGTAGCGGGCGGCTGCAGTCAGTCCCAGAGCGTTGAGGATGTGTTCGAGGGTTTCGGGCTCCTCCACCTCGGTCTCGAATTCCGGCCGCTTCTTGAGCAGGGGATCGTGCTCCACGGGCCCCTTGAAGGTCAGCAGGGATCGCGATCCGAAGGCGCGGAGCCGCAGCGTGCAGCCGCTGCGGCGAAGCCGCGCGTCCCCAAAGTCGAAGAGCCGGTTCTTCTCCTCTTGCCGCGGTGCCAGCGTCTCGGCACCCCACTGGTCCAGCCGCAGCCGGAGCTGCTCCAGCTCTTCCCCTGTCACCCGCATCTTGACTTCCGTTTCCAGGGCCATGCCAAATTGTCCCACTCAACTGTGACACCGGCGCGGGGCGCGGCGTCTGGCCGGTGATTCTCTCGGAAGGCATGAGGCTGATCAATCCGATCAGCGCGTCTCGGGCAGGGGGAAGCCGGCGACTCGGGAACCGGCACCCGGAAGTGGGGAGCGCGCCCCGAGGGGGCGCGTGGCGCTGCTCTGAGAAGCCGGAGGACGATCCATCGTCCATTTTCCGGCGGCAGATTGCGTCTGATTTGTTATCCTTGCTCGGGTCCGATTCGGGAGAGAATCCACTGGGCTGCCAGGGCGGCACTCAGGGGGCTGTGGCGGATAGGAATTCACTTGGCCAGTAATTCAGCGCGTGCATCGGGGGGTGCTCCCGAGGGAGCCGGCTTTTCCACCTTCAAGGGGGTGTTCACCCCCAGCATTCTCACCATTCTCGGCGTCATCATGTACCTCCGGGTGGGCTGGGTGCTGGGAAACGCCGGCCTGGCTGCCACTCTGTTGATCGTGACGATGGCCTCGACGATCACGTTCTTGACGGGACTCTCGATTTCAGCGATCGCCACCAACATGAAAGTAGGCGGCGGCGGGGCCTATTACATGATCTCCCGATCTCTCGGGCTGGAGCCAGGGGCGGCCATCGGGTTGCCGCTCTTCCTCTCCCAGGCGCTGGTGGTCTCCTTTTATATTGCCGGGTTTGCGGAGTCGGTCCATTCCCTCCTGCCGGGCCTGCCGATGAAGCTGATCGGGATCGTCACCCTGGTCTTCCTCACCGGGCTGGCCTACCTGTCCGCCGATCTGGCGCTCAAGACCCAATTTCTCATCCTGGGCGTCATTCTCGTTTCCCTGGTGTCCCTGTTTGCCGGCGGGGTCCCCGAGGAGGGCCTGCAACCCGTTGGAGAGGTGCCGGAGCCGGTCTCCTTCTGGGTCGTCTTCGCTCTCTTCTTTCCGGCCGTCACCGGAATCGAAGCCGGGATCGCCATGTCTGGCGACCTGAAAAACCCGGCCCGTTCCCTGCCGCTGGGGACGATCAGCGCCATTCTGGTCGGCTACGCCGTCTACATGGTGATTCCGATCTTCCTGGACCAGCTGGTTCCCCGAGAGGTTCTCCTCACCGACAACCTGGTGGTGGAAAAGATCGCCTGGTCCGGCGAGGTCATTCTGGTCGGCATCTGGGGAGCAACGCTCTCGAGCGCCTTGAGTTCACTCCTGGGAGCCCCTCGCACCCTGCAGGCCTTGGCCCGCGACGGAGTCGTTCCCCGTGTTCTGGGCCGGGGACATGGTCCCAGCGACGAGCCCCGAGTCGCGACGGCCGCTGCATTCGGCATCGCTCTGGTCGGGGTGCTGCTGGGCGACCTCAACGCCATCGCACCGGTGCTGTCCATGTTCTTCTTGACCTCTTATGGAGTCTTGAATCTCTCGGCGGGCTTCGAAAGCCTGATCAACAGTCCCTCCTGGAGACCCACCTTCCGGACTCCCTGGTGGCTCTCGATGCTGGGGGCCTTCGGGTGCGTGGCCACCATGTTCATGATCAATGCGGGGGCGACCTTCATCGCCGCCTTCCTCTGCGGGCTCGTCTTTTATGTGATGGAGAGGCGCCAGATGCGGGCTCACTGGGGGGACATGCGCTACGGTCTTCTCATGCTGCTGGCTCGCTACGCCGTTTACCGCCTGGACGAATCCAAACCGGACGAGCGCACCTGGCGCCCCCGTATCCTGGTCTTGAGTGGCCCACCCACCACGCGCTGGTACCTGATCGAACTCGCCGACGCGATCACTCACGGAGAAGGCTTTCTCAGTGTGGTCACGATCGTGACGGGCCAGACGGCGGGCTCCGCACGGCGAGTCGAGAATCTGCGCTCGACCATCAAAGAGTACCTGCGCAAGCGCAACATCCCGGCCCTGGCGGAAGTCGTCGTCTCGGACGACATCATGAAGGGAGCCCAGTCGCTGGTGCGCAACTACGGGATCGGTCCTCTGGTTCCCAACACCTTCCTGCTGGGTGAGACCGAGCAGGAAGCAAATTTCGAAGAGTTTGCCCGTCTGGTCATGCTGATCCATCAGAGCCGGAGGAACCTTGTGGTGGTTCGATCCGGGGGCCTAGACGAGTCACTGGGCGGCGGCCGTCGCATCGATGTCTGGTCTGAGCTGGAGGGAGCCAACACGGGCCTGATGATGGCCTTGGGCTACATGCTGAAAACCAGCCCGGAATGGCGAGAGTCCGAGCTGTTTCTGAAAATCATCGTCGATTCGGCTGACGAGCAGGCGCGGGTAGCCGAACATCAGCAGGAGTTTCTCGAGAAAGGACGGCTGGAGGTTCAGATCGAGATCATCATGCGGCCCGGAGGCCCGGAAGACGATTCCCGGCTCATTGCGGATGCCTCTCGGGGGGCGGAACTGGTCTTTCTGGGGATCCGGCCGCCGGCGGAAGAGGAGACTGTCGAGGAGTACAGCCGTTACTACCGGTCTTTGCTGGAGGCGACTGAAGAAATGCCCCCGACAGCTCTCGTGATGGCCGCCCAGGACATCGAATTCGAGAGAATCTTCGAGTAACCGCTCGGCCTTCTTGACCTGGTGCGGGCCGGGTGTATAACGTAGCCTTCAATATGGCATCCCGTTGGAAAAGACGAGGGGCGGTCGCAGCCGTGGTTCTTCTGCTGGGGGGTGTGGTGGCGGCCGGTTGGATTCTGGACGGCATGGCCCTGACCTATCTGACAGGACAGCGGCGCATTCCGGGTGAGAGTTTCTTCGGGGACTCTCTTCCCCAGGGAGGGCGGGTGCCGGGATACGCCTGGCTGGGTCCCTCGAGACCGTCTCCGGCGGGGGAAGGCTTCGAGTTGATCCGCCCCTGGGAGGCGGGCCGTGAGATCGGTCTGCAACCGGGAGACCACGTCCTCTCGGTGGCGGGCCGCGCCCATTCCGACGGCCGCGGACTCTTCCGTCATCTGGTCGCGCACCACGGCGCCGGCGAGGTGGTACCGGTGATCGTGGAGCGCTCCGGTCAGCGCCTGGCCCTGGATCTCGTCCTGAAACCCTTTCTCCGTTCTCCGGCCGATTTGGGGCTCCACTACGAGGATGTCGAGATCCAGTCCGACAGTGGCTTTCGGCTGCGAGGCTGGTGGATTCCCGGGCCCGAAGGCGGCGACGGGCGCGCCGTGATCTTCGTCCACGGGGCCAAGTCCTCGCGTTTCCAGGCCCTGGACGGGGCGCCCCACTGGCACCGCCGCGGCTACGGCCTGCTCACCATGGACTTGAGCGGGCGCGGCGCCAGTGAAGGGCAGTACGTCACCTACTCGGTCAACGAACGGAAAGACGTCCGTTCCATGCTTGCCTGGGCTCGAAAGCGAGCGGGGAGCGACCCCGACCGCATCGTCCTGTTCGGGACCTCCAACGGTGCTGCCTCGGCTATCTACGCGGCTGCCGAGGACCAGCGGGTTCCCGCGCTGGCCCTGGACGCCCCTTTTGGAGACCTCTGGGAAGCCGCCTCCTCGGAGTTGCGCTCTCGCGGGATGCGGCCGGCCGTGCTCTGGCCGCTCAGCTGGGCGGTGCGCTGGCGCGCCGGGATCCGCCTGGCCGAGATCCGGCCGAGCGAGGTCATCGATCGGATTGCTTCCCCGGTGTTGTTCGTCCACGGGGACGCCGACGACCGGGTGCCACTCTCGCAGACCCAGCAGATGGTCGAGATCCGTCGCCGGTCCGGTCTGTCCACCGAGCTCTGGGTCATTCCGGGAGGCGAGCACGGCTTCGACAACTATCCCCCTGTAGAGATCTTCTGGAGCCGCATTGCCGACTTCTTCGACCGGTCTCTGCCAGGGGTCCGGGACATTCCGGCGGCCGCCGGCGCCAAGGAATGAGATGCGGCCGATGGGAGCGAGCGCGGCAGTGCCGAGAGCCGGCCCGAAATCGCCGCCCCACCGCCTGCAGGCGAGAACGCGCCCCGGCACCCGGTTGGTGAATCTGCTCCCTACCTTGCTGTTTCTGCTGGCGGCCTGCTCGCCAGAGCCTCCCGAAATCGAACGCAGCCCCGACGTGGTGGCGGACTTCACGCGCTATTACATCGATTCGGACCCGGAGCGCATCTTTGCAGCGCGTTTCCTGGGCGTGCCGGCCTTTCAGAATCCGGCCGATCTCTGGGCGATGCAGGAGATTCTCGCCGAGGTCCGACCCGACTTCGTCGTGGAGTGTGGGACTGGCTACGGAGGTTCCGCCCTGTTCTTCGCGCTGATCCTCCAACAGGTCAACCCGGCGGGCAAGGTAATCACGATCGATCTGAAACCCGGCATTGAAGGCGCCGTCGAGGCGTTGAAGGACCGTCCCGAGCTGTATCGCCAGGTGCAGGCCTTGCTCCGCCAGCGGGTGGAGGTCGTCACCTCGGACACACTCGATCCGGGTCTGCTGAGCCGC
Source organism: Acidobacteriota bacterium (assembly GCA_041630155.1). Taxonomy (GTDB): domain Bacteria; phylum Acidobacteriota; class UBA6911; order RPQK01; family JANQFM01; genus JBFGHG01. The sequence goes on along the minus strand of JBFKLX010000009.1, from coordinate 5,895 downwards.
CTGCGCCGGCGGCTGCAGGGGCGCCGTGTGATCGTCACCCTGGACTCCTGCCACAACGTCGATCACGTGTCACGGGAAATCGAAGCCTATGCCCCCATGGTCTCGGTGGGAGGTTACCTGATCGTTCAGGATACAATCATCGACGAGCGTCCCGAGTGGATCGCTCGTTTCGGAAGGTGTCCGGGGTACACGGCCACAGGCGGGCCCGGACTGGCGGTTCGACGCTTCCTCGCCGAGCGGACCGACTTCGTGAGCGACCGGAGCCGGGAGAAGTTTCTGCTCACCTTCTACCCAGCCGGGTATCTCCGGCGAATTCGGTGAGGAGGCTGACAACGATCTGAAAAGGAGACACGATTGAACAAGAAGAAGCTGATCGAAAAACTGAACGAGGACCTGGCGGGCGAATTGAGTGCCATCATTCAATACATGACCTACGCGGCCAAGGCGACGGGCCCCTACCGGCCCCAGTTGACGGCATTTTTTCTGGCTGAGATTCCGGACGAGCAGGGACACGCTCAGTTCCTGGCCAACAAGATCGTGGCGCTGGGCGGGGAACCCTCCACCCAGCCGCGCGCGGTCGCCAAGGCGTCCACGAATCGAGAGATGGTCGAGGCAGTCCTGGCCGCCGAGCGCAGGGCCGTCAAGGATTACACGGAACGTGCCCGGCAGGCGGACGAGCTTGGCGACAAAGGGCTGGCAGTGCAGTTGGAGGACATGGTCAGAGACGAAACCGGTCACTCCGAGGAAACCGAGCGAATCCTCAAAGACTGGCCGATCTGAGTCGGGAGGAGCAGCGCGGGAAACCGGACGTCCGGACTCAAAAGCCGATCAGCGAGTAAGCCAGCGCTCCCAGGCACCCCCCCAGCAGGGGCCCGACCACGGGAATCCAGGCATACGGCCAATCCGATGCTCCTTTGCCCGCGATGGGAAGCAAGGCATGGGCGATCCGGGGGCCCAGGTCGCGGGCGGGATTGATCGCGTAACCCGTGGGTCCTCCCAGGGAAAGTCCGATCGACCAGACCAGGAAACCCACCAGCAGCGGTTGGAGGCCGCCCGAGAAGACCACGGAGAGATCCAGGTCGGCCGGGTTGACCAGAACCTGAGCGTTGTCGGCGATCGCCAGCACTCCGAAGACCAGGACGAACGTGCCGGTGATCTCCGCCACCAGGTTGCCGCCCGTGTGGGGAATCGCGGGGCCGGTCGAGAAGACGGCCAGTTTTGCCCGTGCGTCCGAAGTCGCTTTCCAGTGGGGGTAATAGGTGAGCCAGACCAGCGTTCCTCCCAGGATCCCCCCGATCAATTGGGCCACGACGTAGCCGGGAACCTGGCTCCAGGGAAAGCTGCCTATGGAGGCGAGCCCGACCGTGACGGCCGGATTGATGTGACCCCCGCTGACTCTGGCCACGGCGTAAACAGCCATCGCTACGGCCAGTCCCCATCCCGTGGTGATCACGATCCAGCCGGAGTCCTGCCCCTTGGTGCGGCGCAACACCACGTTTGCCACCACGCCATCTCCCAACAAGACGAGAAGAGCCGTCCCCACCAGTTCGGCAACATAAGACTGCATGCGAATCCTCCAATCGGTGCATTGAGCGGACTGGGCAAAGGTAGATCAATGAACCGGGGGCAGACAAGCCTGAAACCATTATCCTTCGGGCGTGTCGGTCTGGCGCCTCCCCACGAACGTCCGATTGCCTGCTCTCACAACCGGTCCAGCGCTGCCAGCGCCAGGATCATGGCGAAGCCGATGGGTATGGCCGTAGCAGCCCAGGTGGCAGCGCGATCCAGGCCTGATTGGCGATACTCCTGCCGTCGCACGCGCAGCCGTATGTGGCGGTTCCAAAGGGCTGCGCCGACGAACCCGGCCAGGGTCGCCGAGAAGTGGAAGGCGTTGCCGCAGGCCAGGGCGCTCCAAGGTGAGAGTCCCGACAGCATGAGAAAGACTCCCATTGCCCCGCTGACCACGGCCCACATGATGAACAGCAGATGAGTCGCCTGTCGATAAGCCTCTCCGAAGGGCCCTCCGGCTCGTCTCGTCTCCAATACAGCGACCAGCAGGACGGGGGCATAGGACCAGATGAAGACTGAGGAGCCGTTGGCCTGCAGGGGAAAGAGCAACCAGCGCGCTACCCAGTAGAAAAGAATGGACAGCAGGGTCAGAGCCAGGAAGCGAGCCGAGCCCAGCAGACGCTCCACCGTGACCGCCACACTGAACATCAGCAGGAGGTTGAGCGCGAGGTGGATGATCGGCGGGAATCCCGGCCACCCGTGCTCGAAGGCCGAAGAGAATACCTGCCACGGGTGGCGCAGGTCACCGATTCCACCGAACACAGAGCCGGTGAGTCACCGGATTCCCCTGGTGCCGGGCACGCTCCAGCAGGCCTTCCAATTTCAATTCCCCGCTGCCCGGGCCTCCTTCGCCGGCATTTTTTCCCGTGCTTCCAGGTTGGCCTCGATGTCTGTGCGGGTGAGCAGCGCGGGCCGGAGCTGCTTTTGGGAGAAGAAGCCCAGTTGGTCGTTGAAGTGGGGGGAGTTCGGATCACTGGAGTTCCCGGCTGAGTTGAGCACTTCCGCCCGCAGCGGCTCTCCGAATTCCACCGCTGCAACGAAGGAATCTCCTCCCACGACGTGGCGCAGCTGGTCCTCCCCTTCATTGGTGAAGACGACCCGAAACACTCCCAGCGCGCCGGTGGCCCCGTTGGCGGGCAGTTCGATATCGCCTCTTCGAACGCGAACCACCTCACCCCAGGGCACGTCGAGGGCGCCGTAAGTGCGCTCGACCTTGACCGCGGCCGCGGTCAGGGCGCGCGCCGCCAGTCGGGGATCGGACAGTCCGTCCGGCGACTCTCTCGGATGCTCCTCGCTCCAGGCCTCGCTGAACGGGTTCCTGCCGCGCATGAGCTGGCCGAATTCCCCCCAGAAGGCATCGAAGAGCACCGCACCGCGACTCTCGGGATCGGCTTGCCGGTCCCAGGCCTCCAGCACGGCCGCGGCTCGGTTCCCCTGCGGGCCACCGAACTGGCGGGCCGCCGGCAGCAGATCGTCCAGGATCCGATCGGCCAGCTCCATGCGGGTGGAGTGCTTGTAAGCGACTAGCTCCTCAAAAGTCATCTGGGGGTCTTCGTCCAGCATCCGCGCTGAGCGCTGTGCCCGAAAGCTCATGAACCGGGGTGCCATGTAGGAGGGGAACTGGTCGGCGTCCAACTGGTACGGCAGGGTAGTCGTCCAGGGCGGTTCGTTGGCATTTTGCACCCAGCCCGAGGGCGGGTCGACAACTTTGGGCAGCTCCTCGTAACTGTGGTATTCGGTCCAGAGCGTTCGAGCGCTGTCGCCGGGCACCAGCCGGTTCCAGTTCCACGGTCCGGCAGGCCGGCGGGGCACCAGGCCGCCGAACAGCGAAAGGATGTGGCCGTCTCGATCGGCGTAGATCAGGGTGAACATCGGCATCTGCAGCCGGGAAATCGCCTTCTCGAACTCGGCCAGAGAGGTTGCTCGGGCCATTTCCCAATACTGGCGGATCAGATCGGTCTCGTAGAGACCCACGACCCGCAGGGCGATGGCGCGGTTGCCCTTGCGGGCAACCACGGGACCGTGAACCGAATTCAGGATTTCCAGCTTCTTCTCGCGCAGGCTCCCGTCCGGCTGTTTGATTCGAATCGTCTCTTCCCGGCGCTGAAACTCCTGGATTCGGCCTTCCCAGCGGTAGCCTCTGCCGGCCAGTCGCAGCCCGTAGTGGTCCGCGCCGTCGTGGGTGTTGACCGTGTGGGTCCAGCCCAGATACCGATTGAATCCGATCGCCAGGATGGGTTGACCGACCAGCCCGGCTCCGTAGAAGTTCACGTCCGGTGAGACCAGATGGGCCTCGAACCAGAGAAAGAAGCTGGACCAGGGCAGATGCGGATTGGCCAGCAGCATGGCGTTTCCACTCGCCGAGCGGGAAGGTCCGACGGCCCAGGCATTGGAGCCGGCGGTCCGTTCCTGACTCAGTCCCTTCTCGAGGGCCTCCGTGACGCGGCGGCTGGTCACGAACTCGAAGTGGATCACTCGGTGCGCCAGGGCCAATCCATCGGTCGGTTGGACGGGCAGCACCTGTTTGATGTCCTCGGAGATTCGCTCGGGGTGTTGCTCGCAGAAGTCGTTCATCCCCTCAGCGAACGCGTCCAGAAAACCCTTGAACAAGGGGTCTTGCGCTTCGTACCACTCCTGAGCCCGCGTGGGGACTCCTACGGTGCGCAACCATTCGTCCTGTTCCAGATGTTCCTCTCCCCAGTACTCGGCAGCTCGCCCCCGAGCCTCGCCATAGAGTCGCAGGATCAGTTCGGCATGGCCCTGCATCTGCGCCCAACCGTAAGCGTAGAAGAGCTGGGTGGAGTCGACGGCGAAGACATGCGGGACGCCGTGCCGGTCCCACAGAATCTCGGTCTCCGTAATGGGCTGATCGTCCGGGGAAACTTCGTGGGGAGCCAGACTTCCACATCCGGCTGTGACCAGGGAAGCGACCAGAAGCACGGGCGCAAGAAGTCGAAAAGGGCGGGCCATCTGTCGAACGTTCATCGGGTTCCTTTCATCTGGGCGAGTTGCCGCCCCGTCCACCGAATGGATTGTCCGGGAAGACGATGCGGGCACGTCGGCCTCTGAAGGCCAGCTCGAGGTGGACAAGAAAAGTCCCAATCCCGGCCGCCCCCTGCATGAAGCCCGTTTGCGCCGCTGTTTCATCGGGACGGACCCGGTGCTCGGCGTGGATCCATCTCAGCCCGGTTGCCGTGCGGGAAGCATTCTCGAGGATTTGCACCGCCACCTGTTGGGCGAATATCAAGTAGTCTCTCTGGCCGCTTTCCAGGTAGAGGCTTGTGAAGAACTCACCCACCCCGGCCGACCCGCAGCATTGTCCCAGGTTGTTCCAGAATCCGGCCGTCTTCTGCTCCGGGATTCCGCTGACCCTGATTGCTCGGGCCGAACGGTGAACCCAATCCAACCAGCGCTGTTCTCCAGTGATCTCCCAGAGACGGTAGAACAAGCGCGCGGTCCCGGCCGGGCCATGGCACCAGCTCAGGTAATGGAGGTCCTTGCCGTCCGGCTCGTGGTGGAAGATCAGACAGCTCCCCCCGGCGGTCTCGGCGATGCTCAGCAAGTAGTGGGCACCGGCCCGAGCTGCCCTCAAAAAGCGCTCCTCACCCGTGTGCTGGTAAAGCGTCGCCAGGAAATAAGCCACTCCTGCCGTGCCGTGGGAGAAATTGGGCATGAGCCGCGGAAAGTCCGGTGACATGGCCCATTTCAAACCGGGTCCTGCTGGGCGAGCCACCTCGAGCAGGCGGTCTCCTGCTCGAGTCGCTGCCTGGACCGACCCGGGCACTCCCAATTCCCGCTCGGCGTAAAGGAGAAACAGGCCGATCCCGGCCGACCCGCTGATGATATCGGTCGAATCGTTCCATTGAATCCCGGCACCGGTCACCAGAGCCGACTGGCGCAGCCGCGCAGTCGCCGCGAGGGCGGCTTGGCGGTACTTCTCTCGGCGGCCGGCTTTGAACAACTCCGACAGGACGAAGCCGGTGCCCGCCAAGCCCGTGTAGAGGCCCGCCGGCGAGTCTGCGCTGCCCAGAGATTCTCTGATCAGGTAGTCTCCAGCGCGGCTCGCCTCGGCCAGATACTGCTCGTCGCCCGTTCGATAGTGGAGTTCGAGAAAAAAGGGGATCAGGCCGGCCACGCCGCTGTAGAGGTTCGGCTCAGATTGCCCGGTCTCCGGATCGACCGGCCAGGAGGGACCGGCTTCCGACGAAGTTTCGGTGGAACGGATCCAACGCGCGGCACCTTGGGCTGCCCGGAGATAGTCCGACCCCGTGGCAGCCTTCGCGGCCGCGGTGATGGAAAGTATGGCCAGTGCAAGAATGACTAAGT
>JBFKLX010000008.1:0-49231 GCA_041630155.1 Acidobacteriota bacterium | reverse complement strand
TCCAGAGCAGAAAAGAAGCCACTAGTAGCAACGGCGCCGAGTAAACCCCGGGAGCGGGCCGTCCCAGGTAGAGAGAGAGGCTCAGATGGCCGAAACCGTTGATCGTCATGACGATAGCGAACACCTGCGACAGCGGGCGCATCCAGCGGGCTCCGCGGTACGCAAAGGGACTGAGCGACAGCAGCACCGCCACGGCCACCGCCAGCATTCCCAGCCAGAATTCGAAGCGAAACGTTGGGAGCGGACTCCACGGGACGCTGGCCCGCACCGCCAGCACCATCGGATTCCACCACCCGAGAAAGTCGGTCAGCGCTTCGTCCGCCACGTGGACCCCCAACGCGACGCAGAGCAATATCCAGGTGCGTCCCCAGTTTTCGAAGCGAGTCGGTTGCACGTTCATTTTCCAATCTCGGGTTGTCGACGGACCCGCCCGGCACCCGTCCCGAAGCCCTATTCGAGATCATACACACCAGAGCATTCCAGTTCCCACCCCGTGTGCAGTTCCGGCTCCAACAGCTCCGGCCCGGGGTAGGAAACGGTGGCGGCGACTGCTACATTCAGTCGCATGAAACGCCGGACTTTCCTGGCGGGGATGCCCGCCATGGCCCTGGGCTTCGGGCCTCAGCAGGTCGGTCTGGCCCCTCCGCAGGGCCTGGTCATCGATGCCATGGGCGAGATCCGTCTGGAATACCCGGACTCTCTGCTGAAAGAGATCCTGGAGAGCGGCATGAACGCCGTTCAGATCACGCTCGGAAACCCCGGACTTCAGGGTCCCGAGGCCTGGCCCGACGTTCTGGGCGAAATCGAGGCTTTCGATCGCCACCTGGAGCGCCCCGGCTCGCCCTTGCGCAAGGTCCTTTCGCCCTCCGATCTCGGGGTGGTACGAGAGCGGGGTCAGTTGGGCATCGTCTACTACTTGCAGAACGCTGCACCCCTGCAGGACCGGCTGGAACGACTCGGCGAACTCCGTGAACGAGGTGTCCGGTCCATTCAACTCACCTACAACACCCGCAACCTGCTGGGAGACGGCTGCCTGGAACGAGTCGATGCCGGGCTATCCCATTTCGGACTCGAGGTAGTGGAGCGGATGAACGAACTGCGGATGCCGGTCGACCTGTCTCACTGTGGGCCACGGACGGCTCTGGACGGGATCGCTTTCTCGCGCCTGCCCGTTACGATCAATCACGCCGGCTGCCAGGCCGTCTTCGATCATCCTCGCAACAAATCGGACGCAATTCTGCGACGGCTCGCCGACCGGGGTGGTGTGATCGGCATCTACCAGATCAACCCCTACCTGGGCCCTCGAGAACGCAACACTCTGGAAGACTATCTGGACCACGTCGATCACGCAGTCCGGATCGCAGGAATCGATCACGTCGCGATCGGAAGCGACCGGGAACACCAGCGGATTCCCGATACTGTGGATGAGCGCCAGCGCCTGCAGGACGAGCTGGACCGGCTCAAACCAGGGACCTCCACTCCCGTCCAGTGGCCGTTCTTTCTCTCCGAACTGAACCATCCTCGGAGAATGGAGACGATTCGCCGGGGGCTCGAGGGCCGCGGCTACGCGACGGGCCAGATCGAGAAGATCCTCGGCGAAAACATCCATCGCCTCTGGCGCGAAGCCTGGCAAGAGTGACCCCGGCTCCCAGTCTGAGGATTCCTCGCCTCGATGCCGGCGCCGCCGACATCTCGAGTCGAGCTTGGACGCGCCTCTATTCGGGCTGATGCGCGGAATCCTGTTCCGGGTTGGACTCGAATTCGCACTCCAAGGCCTTCAAGAAGGGCTCGCCCCAGTCCTGCATGCGACCCTCCAGGCGCCGGGTGCAGTCGCAGTCGGAACACGCCCAGGGTTCTTCCCCATTCAGGTCGCGGCAGCGCCGGCGGCTGTGGGCATTCTTGATCCGGAGCAGCTCGAAGTACTCCTCCCAGTACGGCCGCTCCTCTTCCAGGGGAGTGGCACAGAAACAGATCTCGACCCAGCGGACCGTGCCGTCCTCGAGCTGGCGAGCCTGCTGCATGTCGCGGAGATACTCACCCTCGGCTACGGAGCCGGCGCCCAGCGTCCCCTCGCCGATTGCTTCCCGAAGGCGAGCCGCCTTCCCGGGTCGGAGCCGTGCATTCACCAGGTAGCGCATGCCTCCAGTCTACCGCATTCTTGGACCAGAAATGAGGTCGCGCCGGGACGTTTCCGCTCGCACCAGGGTCAGGGCTCGGCGAAAAACTTCGTGTCGGGTATTGCCGGCCCGTGCCTGGGTGACGGCCACGGCGAAGGCGGCGTCGAGGCTCGGAACGTAGGCCGCCAGGTTGCCCCAGAATCCCGTGTGGCTGTAGACGGTGAGCCCTTCGAGCTCCTGGACGTTGATCCCCATGCGGTAGACCCCGGGAATCTGCACGGTGTCGTAGGCCGCCGGCCCGCCCCGGCTGGCCACGATGGTGGTGAGCATGGTGTCGCTGGTGGAGGAGCGAGCGAAAACTCCGCCGCGAAAGACGGCGCGAATGAAACGGGCCAGGTCTTCGACCGTGGACACCAGCCCGCCTCCGCCATGCAGGTCCATCGAGGGATCCCAGGTGTAGCTGTCGATTCCTCCGATGTACTGATGGGCGCGATCGGCCGAGCCGGTGGGCCGAGGTTCCACCGTCTCCAGCCAGGTCGAGCTGAGACCCAGCCGGTCGTAATCGATCAACTCCCGAAGGGCTGCTCCCAAGGATTCCCCGGTCAGGCGCTCCAGGATCTCCCCCAGAAGAACGTAGCCAGTGTCCGAATATCGATAGACTTCGCCGGGGGCGCCATAAGGCTGTCCCCAGTCCATCGCCCCCCGCACCTGCTCCAGGCGGGTCCATCGGCGGTTGGTATTGGCCCCGATCGCTGCACCATAGGGCGGGCTGTCGGCATAATCGAACAGCCCGCTGGTATGGGTCAGCAGGTGGCGTATCGTGATCGAACCGGGATCATACCCGCCTGATTCCAGCAGGCTGGCGTACTCGGCTGTCAGATAGGCGGTGATCGGGGCATCCAGGTCGATCCTCCCCTCTTCCCAGAGTCGAAGGATGGAAACCGCCACGAAGGTCTTGGTGTTGCTGGCCAGCCGCACGGTATGACGCGGAGTGAGCCGGGCGCCGCTGGCGCGATCTGCGACCCCCGCGGCTCCGGCCCACGACAAGCCCAGGCGAGGCGCCTCCACGTGAAGGAGTGCCCCGGGAATCGCCGGATTCACGCGTACCATCTCTTCCAGCAGCGACTGTAACTCCCCCTCCAGGTCGCCCGTGTCCCGGGCCGCCGTATCGCCAAGCTGACAGCCCCAGGTTACGGGCGCACCAAAAACGAACCCGATGAGAAGGAGCACCGCAGATTTGGACATCACCGCATTCTGGCCAGAGAAGCTCGATCAGCGCAAGTGCTCGAGGCCAACTCGAAACAACGAGGTCTCCTGTACGACAGAACGGGTCGTCTGCGGTGGCACACCCCGATGGCGCAGGGCCCCGACTCCGAGACCTCGAACTACCGCACCCGCACCAGGATCTTGCCCCGCACGCGCCCGGATTCACTGCGCCGGTGAGCCTCCTGGATCTCGTCCAGCCGGAACTCGCTGTCGATCGAGGTCTTCAGCTTGCCGGCATCCGCCAGCCGAGACAAAAAATCCAGATCGTGCCCACGCGGCTTGACCAAGATCAGGCGCGCCTTCCGGGTGGACAACAGATTGCCGCCCAGCTGCATGAGTAAGACCCCCGCCATCGGCAAGGTGGACACGTAGACACCCGGAGAAGCCAGCAATTCCCTGGTCTTCCAGAAGCCGTAAAGCCCGACTGCATCGAAAATCACGGAGAAGGGTCCCGGGAGGCTGGTCAAGGTCTGCCTACGGTAGTCGAGCACTTCCGCGGCGCCCAGCTGCCGGACGAACTCGAGATTGTCGGGCCCGCACACTCCAACCGCTTCCGCACCCAGGGCCCGGGCGATCTGCACCCCGAACATCCCGACTCCGCCGGATGCTCCCAGAATCAGGGCCCGCTGGCCCGCTCGCAGGCCCCCCAGGTCCCGCAGCGCCTGCAGGGCCGTCAGGCCGGCCAGAGGAAGGGTGCCCGCCTCTTCCACGGAGAGCGAGGCCGGCTTGAGCGCGACTGATGCCTCCCGCGCAGCTACCAGCTCGGCGTGTGCCTCTCCGGTCGCACGGTCCGACCGCGCATAGACGATCTGCCCGGGCTGGAGATTGCCTGCTGGGCTTCCCACCGAAACGACCTCGCCGCACAGGTCGAATCCCAGAATACGGGGAAACTTCCACCCCTGAATCCACTTGAGTTGCCCCTGGCGGATCTTCCAGTCGATGGGGTTGATACTCGAGGCGTGTACGCGAACCAAGACTTCACCGGCGGCCGGCGAGGGAGGCGGTAGATCCTCCACCTTCAACACCTCGGGCCCCCCGTAACGTCTAATCGCTACTGCCTTCATCGATATGGGAGGATTCTCTGCCTTTCCGAGCCTGCGGGCAACCCCTCACCACCTTCCCAAGCTGGAGATCCCCGCGCGTCGGTTGCGACATCGAACTCAATTCCAATCTTCGAGGCCTTTCTCGATCCCTTCGAGCGGGTCGTCGACTGCCTCGCGCAGATTCTGCAGGCAATCTCGCGCACCTGGTCTCCGCCTCTGGGTCCAGTGGCCAAGGTTGCCCAAGGGTGATCGCTTGGATTCCCCGGGCCCCTGGGTTAGCATCTGGACGATTGCGGGCGCAAAGGATGAGTGCGGCGCCCCCGGCGGAGGAGACAATGTTGCGAACCACGCTCCGAATCCTGCTGGTTGGGGCTCCGGCGTTTCTCGCGGGAGTCGCCGGCGCCTGGTACTTCAGCGGCGCAGGGGTTCCGGAAGGCCACCTGACTCGCGGTCAGGTCGCTCGCCTCTTCGGTGACTACGGGCTGCAGCAGTACGACAAAATCGTCGCCTACAATCGCCGTAGCGAGGGGATACTGCGGGTCGGAGACCGCGCGCCCGATGTCGAGCTGCATCGAGTCGAAGGCGGCACCGCTCGAATCTCCGACTTTTTTCGGGACAGACCGCTGGTGATCACCTTCGGAAGCTATACTTGACCGCCATTCCGGGCCAGTTTGGACCGCCTCGAACAACTCAGGGAACGCTATCAGCAAGGTGCCAACTTCCTGATCGTCTACATCCGGGAAGCTCACCCGGACGATGAATGGCAGATGGAGCAAAACCTGGACGAGGAGATCGTTTTCAACCAACCCAAGAGCTTGGACGAGCGGCTGCAGATGGCGCGAACCTTCCTGGAGAAGACGGAAGTCCAGACGCAGACTCTCGTGGATGACATCTCCAACCCGGCCAACCTTTGTTACGCCGCCTGGCCCGAGCGCCTCTACGTGATCGACCAGGAGGGCACGATCGTCTACAAAGGGGGGATGGGCCCCGGAGACTTCGATCCCGGCGAGCTCGAGGAGTTCCTGGCCGGCTACCTGCCGACGGATCGTTCCGAATGACCACGATTATTCACGCCGGCAAGAGTCTCAACCCGCCACTACGAGGAGTGCTTCCAACGATCGCTGAGTCACCAGACGGGAGAGCGTCTCCAGGGCCGGCGACAGCGGCGAGTCTTGGGGAAAATCATCCAGGCTGAAGCCGCTCGCGGCCAAAGGCTCCAGATAGAACAGAATGAGTTCGTGACGCTGCTGTTCCCCCACTGCTCGGACGAAGCGAGACATGATCCATTCGTCCGGCACACGGTAACCGGCCTGCTGGAGGAGCCTGAGCGTGTGTTCGGATTCGGCGCCGGGCCGCTGCCGGATGCTTTCCGGCAGATTGAACACCCAGGTGTTGTGGACGTAGTGATGCCGGCCCAATCGCACCGGTTCGGGACTGAACAAATAATCCCCGCCACCCAGGACAGGCGGAACGCTGAACTGGTAACGTCCATCGACTCCTTCCAGAAAGCCTTCGAACTGAAAGACCAGCATGCTGCGGATTTGGCCGGCCTCTCCATCGACGAAGTGATAACGCTCCACCAGAGCTGAGTCGTCGAGCGTGAAGCGATTCCGTCCGATGAAGGTGAAGCGTTCGGGGATCTTCAGCCGAATCACAGGCAGCTCGTGCGAAAAGAATATCCGGCCCTCTAGGCCGCGGGGCTCCGGTTGCTGAGCCAGCAACCCGAAGCTCAGCAAAACGATCGAAGAATGTGCCGCAGTTCGCATAGTCCTCCCTTTAGGTGGATTTACGAAGAATTCTGAGTTCGGGTTGGTCATTGCAACCTCTCCTGGCAAACGGCATTATCGTACCGAGGTGAGAAGGGAGGAACATGCGCTGGTTGGTTTCCCTCATTTTCGCACTGGCCGGTCTGGCTGGGGTATCGATTCAGGCGCCTCCTACACCGGCGGTCAGCGAGACGATCCGGATCGCCCATCTCGAGCGTCCGGTCCGAATCTACAAGGACCCGTGGGGAGTCTCGCACATCTACGCCCAAACTCAGGGCGACCTTTTCTTCGCCCAGGGTTTCAATGCTGCTCGCGATCGTCTCTTCCAGTTGGAAATGTGGCGGCGGCGGGCCACCGGCACCTGGGCGGAAGTCCTGGGTCCCGCCGCGCTGGACTCGGACCTCGGCGCCCGGCTCCTGCGCTTCCGAGGGGACCTGGATGCGGAGCTCCGCCATTACCACCCGGACGGACCGGAGATTGTGGGCGCCTTCGTCCGTGGCATCAACGCCTACATCGAACAGAGCCGCACCGATCCCCGCCAGCTGCCCTTGGAGTTCCGGCTGCTGGGAATCCAACCGGGCCCGTGGACTCCTGAGATCGTGGTCTCGCGCCACAACGGCCTCTTCCGCAACGCCCGAGACGAAGTCCGTTTGGCCCAACTGGTGGAGCGTCTGGGAGCGGAGCGGGTCCTGCAGCTCTGGGACTTCTGGCCCGCCAATCCGGCTCTGGCGGCAGCGCCGCAGTTCGATCCAGGCCTGATTCGAGACGAGATTCTCGATCTGTACCGCGCCTCTCGCAGCAGCCCGGACTTCCAACCCGAGCATGTGACGGCCCCGTTTCGCAGGGAGACTGCTGAGAAGAGGGCCTCTTTCGCCTGGAGCCCTCCGGGATGGGAGGGCCTTTTCGAGTCGGGCAGCAACAACTGGGTGCTGTCGGGCCGGAGAACGCTCAGCGGACGGCCTCTCTTGGCCAACGACCCCCACCGCCGCCAGCAGATTCCCTCCCTTCGCTATTTCGTGCACCTGGTCGGCCCCGGTTGGGACGTCATCGGGGGCGGCGAGCCGGCCCTTCCCGGTGTTTCGATCGGACACAACCGGGACGGTGCTTGGGGACTGACGATTTTTTCCGTCGACCAGGAAGACCTCTATGTCTACCAGACTCATCCCGACGACCCGAACCGCTATCACTACCGTGGGGAATGGGTCCAAATGCAGACAGCCGAAGAAACCATTCCCGTGCGCGGGGAGCAGCCCAGGCGCCTCACCTCGAAGTTCACGCAGCACGGTCCGGTGCTGTACGAGGACCTCGAGGGCCACCGGGCATTTGCCTTGCGGGCAGCCTGGCTGGAGGTGGGGACCGCCCCTTACCTGGCCAGCCTGCGCATCGATCAGGCGCGAAACTGGGACGAATTTCGCGCTGCCTGCAGCTTCTTTCTCGCCCCTTCCGAGAACATGATCTGGGCCGATCGGCAGGGGAACATCGGCTGGCAGGCTACCGGCATCACGCCTTTGCGCCCCAACTGGAGCGGCTTGCTGCCGGTACCCGGGGACGGGCGATTCGAGTGGGCCGGCTACCTTCCGGTTCTCGAGTTGCCCAGCCTGGCCAATCCCCCGTCCGGCCAACTGGCCACCGCCAACCAGTTCAATCTGCCGGCAGGCTATCCGCACGCCGTGGGCTACCTGTGGTCGGAGCCCTTCCGCTTCGCGCGCATCCTCGAAGTTCTGGGATCGAAACCCCTCATGAGCTCGAGAGACATGATCGATCTGCAGCACGACGAATTCTCTCTGCCGGCCCGCGCCCTGGTACCGTTGTTGAAAGGCCTGGAAAGCGAAGACGAACTGGTCCAACGGGCTCGCCAGCGACTGCTGAGCTGGGATCGCCGTCTCTCGGCCGATTCGAGCGCCGCGGCCATTTACGTGATCTGGCAGCGCCAACTCGAAGTGAATGTCTGGAAACTTTACCTGCCGGAGGACCTCGAAGAATTGGCAGGGCGGAGATCGCAGAGAAAGTTGATCGGCTGGTTGACGGCCCCCGACTCCCATTTTGGATCGGAACCAGTAGAGAACCGCGACCAGCTGCTGATCCGCAGCCTCTCAGAGGCAGTCGGCGAGTTGTCGCGCCGCTTCGAGAGCGAGAACCTGGACGACTGGCGTTACGGTGACTCTCGACTCCACCACAATCGGATCCGGCACCCGTTGAGCCAGGCCGTGCTCGAGCCGCTGGGTGCGAAGCTGGATGTGGGCCCTTTTCCCCGAGGGGGGAGCGGTCACACCGTGAACGCCACCAACAACCGTGACAACCAGACGTCGGGGGCCTCGTTCCGGGTCATCATCGATGTGGGCGACTGGGATCGCAGCCTGGCCAGCAACCACCCGGGCCAGGCCGGCGACCCCGACAGCCCCCACTACCGGGACCTGGCTGACGCTTGGGCCAAGGGCAAGTACTTTCCACTGCTCTATTCCCGCGGGCAGATCCAGGCGGTTGCCGAGTCTCTGACGATCCTACAACCGGAGTAGCCCGCTCTGAAAGGCTCAATCGTAGGCCGACCGGAAGAGTTTGGGCCAGGCCGCAGGGATGGTCGTCACTCACTTCCTCGAGAAGCTGGACGCGGACTCCCGGGTCCGCCAGTCAGGCGGTGGGACAAACCGAACCCCGGCAGAGCCTGCTCCTGAGTGTGATGAAGTCATGCGTTCAGGCTGTTGGCCATAGGTCGAAATGCCGGGCTGAGGATGGCCGCCAGGCCCATTCCCCCGCAGAGTGCATTCTTGCGGCCGTGCCAACCTGAAAGTGATCGACGTGGAGGGGTGAAGGTTGGGAGCGCTGACTAGCCCGGATTTCTCATGGAGGGTTGTCGCCGAAGTAAAGCTCTCACGAGAAATCCGGTCTAGTTGGGAGGATGATGGGCCGCAGTGATTGGCGACCCAACTCCGGCTGATGGGAGGTCCGAAGCCGGAGACTCCCCGTCACGGTGAGAACTGCCTCGTCACCGTGACCGTCCTGTCGGGGTTGGCGGTCGGGGTTTCCCGGGACCTCTCACCCAGTGGCCGGACTTCGAGCGTCACACTGCGCCCCTGATTCCCGAGATCCACGACCTGCCAGACCAGAGAGTAGCTCCGGGCCGGCTGCTCTTCCCCCATTGACATGGTGATCACTTCCGGCCCATGAGTCCCCAGTCGCAACGAGCCATCCCTGTTCTCGCCGCCCAATTGCGAGCCGTAAGCAGCCTCCAGCTGCTCGATCTTCTCTCGAGCCAGTTCCATCGCCACCGCGTCGTAGCGCGCGAAATCGTTCTGTTGCAGAGCCACTGCAAGCAGTTGGGCCAGGCCCATCAGGCTGACGCTCAACACGGTCATGGCGACGATGATCTCCAGCAAGCTGAAGCCCTTGGCCGTGGGCTGAGGCCTTGCTCCGCGGCGGGTCGTCAGCTGCCTGTCGCTACAAATTCTCGTCATATCGAAACATCCCTCATTTTTCGCTGATTCTTAGTTTTTCGCGTATTCGCGCAGTCCGCACCCCTTCCATAAGCAATCAATGTGCCGAACTTGCCCTCAAGGGGTGCGAAACGGGTCGGCCGACCACAACTGACGATTCTCTGACTATGGTGTAACTTGCTGAAAAAGATCAGTTTTTTTGCAGAAATGAAGGGATGGAAGGGCAGCCCGGATCTTTCTGTCCTCCCCTCCGAGAACATCGCTCCCGACCAGCTGAGCGCCCCCCGCCCGGGCCGTCCCGAGTCAGACTCTCCGAAGCAGGCGTCAGAAATCTGATGCTTTGCGGCGGTCTTGTCGCGGGAAACTTGACTCAACGGCTGGGAAGTCGCTCAAATGAGAAACGCGGCTTCGATGAAACCTCGGAAGTCACGGCGCCGCAGCTGAGTTCTCATGAGCGAGCTACCGAAACGAATCCAAAACACAGAGGGGGAGAGTATGTCGAAAATCCTGTCGGTGCTTCTTTTCAGTCTATTGACGACCAGTGCGTATGCCCAGCCGGACACACCCATCCAGCAGTGGACCGGCAAGACGGTGCTCCTGATCGGTGCTCATCCCGACGACGATTCCCAGGCCCACGGGACACTGGCGCTGCTTCGGGATCAGGGTAACGAAGCCTGGGTGGTTCTGCTCACGACAGGCAACGTTGGAACGCAAGACCCCAACATGTCCCGTTTCCGCCTGGCTCAGATCCGGCGTCAGGAGGAGCTGGATGCTCTGGCAGAGATTGGCGTACCGGCTGATCATTACATCAACCTGGGGTACGACGACGGCCTGTTGGAGTTCGAAGACACGAAGGAGATCGTGGAGCGGTTGGTGCGGTTGATCCGCAAGATCCGTCCCGACGTTCTGCTGGCCTGGGATCCCGGCAAAGGCTACCAGCGCTGGCACAAGACCGACCACCGCTCAGCCGCATACCTGGCCGCCGACGCGGCCCGGGCGGCCATGTGGCGCCTCCTCTTCGAGGGCCAGATCATCCACGAAGGCCTGGAGGCATTCCAGGTCCCGGAATACCTGTTCTTCGGCTCGGTGGAGTCGGACATCAACACCTGGGTCGACATCACTGCCAGCCAGGAACGCAAGCTGAACGCCGCCATGGCCTACGTCAGCCAATTCAGCTCGGGATGGTTCAATTACACGGGCCCGGAATTGTCCGCCGAGGAAAAGGAGCAGTTGCGGTCGCAGCGCTTGAATCGCATTCGCCGGCGCGACGGCAAACCCGTCGAGGGATTCCGCCACTACAAAGGCCTTCCCGACGGCATCGGCAACTGACCATGAACCCTGGAATGCAACGTCATTGCACATTCCGGGGCACCGGAGTGTGCCGTTTGATCGAAATCCAGGGACGGCCTCCGGAGGACGGTACGATTCCGCTGTGAGCGGCTGAGCCTCCGCAAGGCCGGGCCCAGAGCCGGCACGCCGCGCCCGTCGCCCGCCGTCTCAGCTGCTGGTCAGGCGCATGGCCTCGGGATCCCAGTAGTGAATGCGGTCTTCCAGGTAACAGATGTTCGCCAGCAGGGCGGGAGCGGCAGCCCGCAGACCGAACGCCGCGTCTTCCACCACCGGCTCACCGCCCCGCATGGCGCGGAACAAGACCCGAAAATGATCGACCCGATCATCGTAGTCAGCGGGTGCCACCAGCTCGGATACACCGCCCAGTTCCAGCTGCGCAGCGGACAAACGGCCCGCGTGTTCGCGCTTGTACTGTTCGATGAAGACCTGCTGTTGGGCCTGCGAGAAGGTTCGCACCGAATTGTAGCCGGCAACGATCTCCTCCAATGAAGGCTCGCGGGGAGTGACCCGGGAAAGGCGCAGCCGGTTCCCCTCGATCGACAGTACGCCCTCGTCGCCAATCAGCTGAAAACTGGCGCCCCGCCCGCCATCGGCGAAGTTCGCGCCCAGCGAGAGAGTGAAGGTCGGATGCGTGTCCGTTTCGGGGTACTCGTAAAGCCCCAGGATCAGGTCCGGCACTTCCCGGTTTTCGGTCCAGAAGCGGATGCCGCCAGTCGCCATGGCCTTCACCGGGCCCTTGGAATCCAGGATCCGGTGCAGCGCCGTGAAGCGGTGGACGTACATGTCGCCCGCCACCCCGGTGCCGTAATCCCAGTACTTGCGCCAGCGGAAGAAGCGGTCAGCGTCGAAGGGTCTGCGGGGGGCGTGGCCCTGAAAGCTGTCCCAGTCGATCGTCTCCGCCGACGCATCGGGAGGAATGGAGTACTCCCAGGCTCCGAAGGCCGAGTTGCGACTGATCAGGATGTCCACCATGTTCAGCTTTCCGATTGCGCCTGAGCGGTAGAGTTCCCGGGCTTTCTCGGTCAGGATTGAGCTGACCACCTGGCTCCCCACTTCCAGCACCTGGCCGCTCTGGCGCTCCGCCTCGACCAGCGCGGCGCCCTCTTCGATCTTCTGCACCATGGGCTTCTCGCAGTAAACGGACTTGCCCGCCTGCAGAGCCTCGATGGCCATCCTCTGATGCCAGTGATCGGGCGTGCAGATCAGTACAGCGTCGACATCAGAGCGGTTCAGAATCTCCCGGAAGTCTCGGGTGGTGTCGACATGGTCACCGAAGACTTCCCGGGTCCGGGTGAGCCGTCCCTGGTAGCAGTCGGCCGCCGCCACCAACTCCACCCCGGGGACCTTCAAGGCCGTCTCGGTGTCGACGAAGCCGATGATCCCCATGCCGATCGTCGCAATCTGAATGCGGTCGTTCGCCGACACCGATTCCTGCGCCTTCAGCAGCGAGGACCCCGCCAGTCGCGGCGCAGCGACCGCCGCCAGCGAGGATGCCGTTGCCATTTTGAGAAACTGCCGTCTCGTCTCTTTCTTGTTCCTGCGATTCATACGTTTCGAGCCCCCTCTGAAATAGAGTCATTGCGTTGCCAGCGATTGTACCCCTCCCCGCCTCAACGCCTCAATGTTCGAGCTGTGAAGTCGAGTCTGGAAATCGCCGATTTCGAGATTCAGCCGGCCAGCGACTGCTCGAGGAGCTGCTCCAGGAGCCGGTTCACGACCAGAGCTTTTGGCCCGGCCGTGTCCAGACTGAGGCAGGCAACCTCAGCCTGCGGCCGGATCGGTTCCCAGTCCGCAGCCTGCTTGCCGAACAGTTCCCAACGGCCGTCGGAAACTGCGCCGGCTTCTCCCGTCCGTTCGACCAGACGGCGGCGGATCTCTGCTTCGGGGGCACGGCACTCCAGGATGACGGGGCGGGCCCCCGAGCGGCGGGCCCTCGCGATCGCCCGGCGCCTGTGGTCCTGTTTGGAAAAAGAGGCGTCCAGCACCACCGAACGGCCCGCCGAGAGAGCCTCTTCAGCCTGGTCGAACATGCGGACATAGGTCTTCTCGGTGAATTGCGGAGAATAGATGCCCTGTCCGTAGTCTTCGAAATGGTGCTGCTCTGCGGGGCTTCCCGCCAGTTCCTTTCGCAGGATGTCCGAGGAGAGATAGAGCAGGTCCCGCCGTCGCGCCAGTTCGCGGCTCAGGAACGTCTTGCCGGTGCCCATCAACCCCGCGACGAGGTAACAGGTCAGCCCCCCGAACCCTTTTTCGACATACCCGTGCGCCAGCCGGAAATAGCCCTTCGCCTGGGCGCGGAGGTGCCCGGCGGGGGTAAACGGAGCGAGCTGCTCCAGGCGGAGCGCGCTGACCTTGGCCCGTACGTGAGCTCGATAGACCTTGAAGAAATCCAGCAGCTCCAGCAGTTCGGAATCACCCGACAGCTCCACGTAGCGAGAAACAAAAGCCCGCGAAAGGTCGGCCCGCCCGAAGAAATCCAGGTCCATGGCCAGAAATGCGATGTCTTCGGCAACGTCCAGGCAACGGAAACGCTCATTGAATTCGATGCAGTCGATGACCTGCACGCCTTGGCTCAGAAAAACGTTGCCCGTGTGCAGGTCGCCGTGCCCGTCACGGACTCGCCCCTGGGCGGCGCGTCGCTCGAAGAGCGCGGCGTGAGCCCGCATGAAGGCACGACTGTACGCCTTCAAGTCGTCGAACTCGTCTCTCGTCAAGAGGGTGCTCACACACGGGCGCGTCTGTGCGAAGTTCTCGCGAATATTGCGGCGGATGGTTCGCAGATCTCCCCGCCGCGTGATGGCAAGACTGGTGGGTGCCCGGGCGTGAAAGCGGGCGATCAGTGCGGCTACCGCTTCGATTTCCCGCTTCCCGACCTGATCGTGCCGCAAGAGTTCGCTGAGCGCCCGGTGAGAGGGGAGCTGCTTCATTTTGACGGCGTATTCGACCGGCGTTCCCCGCCCCTCCACAAGATAGCGTCCCGCCTCGAAACTGATCGGCACGACGCCCAGGTAGATTCGCGGAGAGATGCGGCGATTCAACTCGACCTCGCGATCGCAATAGTGGCGCCGCTTTTCCAGAGTAGTGAAATCCAGGAAGCCCAAGTCGACCGGTTTCTTGATCTTGTAGACCGTTTCGCCCGTGAAGAACAGGTGGGAAACGTGCGTTTCCAGCTTGCGCAACCGGGAAACGGCGTGCGGGTAGGCCTGGGGAGTCAGCAGTGACTCGACGAGCGCGACCTGTTCGGTCTCGAGCGCCATGTTCATCGCCGATGCACCTTCCGTTGTCGCGGTCGTGATCGACCTGAACCCGGACCACTCGTCTCCAGCCTGGCCGGTGTCCACGCTTGCGCACCCCCGAAGGGGCGTAGCGCAACGCTTTCCTACTATCAACGATGCAACTTCATGTCCCCTGGTTGCCGCTGACGGAGAGATCTTGGTGAGATCGTGGAAACTCCGCACCCTCGCGCGGGTCTCTCGAATGGCCCCTGGGGAGTGTGATGAGTTCTGACAGGGGCTCCAGCGGACCTTTCGGGCCCGCCAGACCCCCTGCCGCCAGCCTCGGCGTTACTTCGATTTCTGCTCCAACAGCCAATCGATCAAAGCGGCCAGCTCTTCATCGCTGCCTTTGAAAGCAACTCTGTGGGACTTGCCGTCCAGGTTCTCCTGTTTGTGGAGGTAGCGGGTGAGCCAGGCCGCGTCGCGCTGGCCACTGAGGCCCACCAGGTCCGGCCCCTTCATGGCTGCCGATTTGGCCTTGGCTTCGATTCCGGCTGTGCTCACGGAATGGCAGGAGTCGCAACGAGAGCCCAGAAAGACCTCCCGTCCATCCGCCCGCAACGAGGCACTGGAACGAATCCCTTCCGTATTCCAGAAGAAAAGGAGCACTCCCGCAACAACGGCTACGAATGTAACAAGACTCGTGAACTTTCTCATGGTTCCTCCAAGGGGCATTCTAGCCCAACCGGGCAGTCGAGGGCCTCGAGACCGGCCGCTCCCACTCCATCACCGCTCGAAGTTCGAACGGGTAAAATGGGATGGGATCGCGAGAGCCAATCTCCTCGAACTGAAACCGGAAGCCCGGCCACGGCGGGCATTGCACAAAACTGGTGAGGGGGAGCGAAGGATTTGCGGTCGCGAGCAGCCGATCAGAACACTTTCTCAAGGAGTCGAGTGAAATGAATCTCAGTGGTAAACCGTATCTCCTGGCAATTTTTTTCCTATTTCTCCCGGCACTGCCCGCAGCGGCCGTGACTCGAAGCAGTCCGCCCCAGCAGCGAGCCGAACCGATGATCACTCGGGACAATCGAAAGTGCGTGGAATGCCACCGCCAGAGTTCGCCGGCGCTGGTCATGGAGTGGGAGTATTCGCATCACGCCGGTGACGGCGTGGGTTGCATCGACTGCCATTCTGCCGAGGAGGGTGAACCGGACGCCTGGCTGCACGAGGGCGAGTACGTCTCGGCCCTGGTGACCCCCAAGGATTGCGCCCGTTGCCATGAGAAGGAATGGGAGGAGTTTTCTCGCAGCCATCATGCGCGAGCCGGAGAGATCCTGGCCAGCCTGGACAACGTGCTGGCGGAAAAGGCTGCCGGAATGCCCGGGAACATTGCCGACGCCGTCAACGGGTGCTGGCAGTGTCACGGCAGCATCGTGAAATTCAAGCGCGACGAGAACGGGGAGATTCTGACCACCGGTGGAGAAGGACGTCCGGTGCTCGACCCCGACACCTGGCCCAACAGCGGCATGGGGCGCCTCAATCCGGACGGGTCCAAGGGATCCTGCCATGCCTGTCACTCCCGTCACGCCTTCGAGGCCAAGCTCTCCCGGGCTCCGGAGAACTGCGGCAAGTGCCACATGGGACCGGACCACCCTCAGATCGAGGTGTACAACGAATCCAAGCACGGAATCGCCTTCTACGCCAACCGGGATCGCATGGCGCTGGACAAGCGGGGGGAATGGGTGCTGGGCCGGGACTACTCGGCGGCACCCACCTGCGCAACCTGCCACATCAGCAGTTACATGACTCCCGGCGGCCAATACCGGGCCAGCAGCCACGATGTCGGTGAGCGGATCAGCTGGACCCTTCGGCCGGTCATCAGCACCAAGCTCAACCTGATCATTTACGAAGACGGGTACAAAGAAGACTACCCCGACACCCGGACCCTCCCCCAGGTGGGCGAGCAGGTCGTCACCGAAGAGAAGGTGCTCGAAAACGAACAACTCGTGACGCGGGAAGTTCCCCGACGAGTGGCCGAGATACGGACCTGGCAGCAGCGACGACAGTTGATGAAAGGGGCCTGCCTGAACTGCCACAGCGCCACCTACGTTGACAACTTCTACAAGCAGTTCGATGATCTGGTCGTGCTCTACAACGAGAAATTCGCCCGCCCGGCCAAGCGCTTGATGGACGAACTGTTGGCCGATGGCGTCCTCAACCCCAACGCTCCCTTCGAACACGACGTCCAGTGGGTCTTCTGGGAGTTGTGGCACCACGAGGGCCGCCGGGCGCGCCACGGCGCCAGCATGATGGGACCCGACTACACCCACTGGCACGGCATGTACGAGGTGGCCAAGCACTACTACCAGGAGTTCCTGCCCGCAGTCATCGAAGCGGCCTCCAAGAAAGGCGAGGCCATGGAGGAAAAATACCGACAAAAAGTGGAGGAACATCTAGCCCAGCCGGAACACCAGTGGGTCAAGGGCCTCAGCCCTGAAGAAGCCGAGCGGCTCCGGCAGATGTACGAGAAACGCTACAACGAGAAAAGCGATCAGCCGTAGGGGCTTGCGGGCGTGGGGCGGAGGACGCGTCCCCTGGGCTCCTTTCTCACGAGGAGTCGCTGCGACAAACTGGACAGTCGAGGATGATCCTTCGCCCAGGGAGAGCTCTCCTCGAGAAATGCGAGTCAAGCGACTGGAGATGATTACCCCCGAACAACAGGAAGACATCGTCCTGGAATACTTCGGCTCGGAAGAATCGAAGGGGCGGCCGCTCTGTCCCAATTGTGGGGATCGGCTCGATTTTCGATCGTTCGTGCTGAAGGCCTTCGGCCTGCAGTTGAAGATTTCCTGCCAGGGCTGCAGCGAGACATTCTCCTGGTCCCAGCCCCAGCCCGAGCGTTCGTGGAAAGATCTTCATCTCGAGTACTTTCTGGAGAACCACGGCAAAGGTGAAGTGGCACGCTGTCCCTATGACGACTGCCAGGTGAGCTGCGCGGAGTTCGCCGGGGGTGTCCTGCAGTTCAACTGTCCCTACTGCAATCGCAGAGGGCGGATCCGGTTGGAGATCTGAGAGGCGCAAGTGACGCCGGCTTCCAGCCGGGTGACTGCCGACGGAACTCAGGCCAGCCCCGAAAGGCTTCGGTTTCCCGAGCCTCACCAGCAAGGATGCCGGTGTCACTCCCACGCCCCTATCCGCCACCTTTGAACAATCGCTTCAAGACGCGCAGGTTGCGGCGATCTGCCTTCAAATCCTTGCCCTTGGGCGTCTCCAGGATCTTCGGTACGCGCCCCAAACGCTCGTCGCGCAGGAGCCGGCCAAAGGCCCGGGCGCCGATCTGGCCCTTGCCGATGTGTTCGTGGCGATCCCGGCGGCTGCCCAGCTCCCGCTTGCTATCGTTCAAGTGCAAAACGTGCAGCCTGTCCAACCCGATTCGTGCGTCGAATTTCTCCAGCATCTCCCGGTAGCCCTCTTGGCTCCTGAAGTCGTAGCCGGCGGCGAAGACGTGGCAAGTGTCCAGGCAAACCGCTACCCGAGCGCTCGATTCACATCCGGCCAGAATGTCTCGAAGATGGGCGAAGCGGTAACCCAGGCTCGTGCCCTGTCCCGCTGCCGTCTCCAGCGCAATTGTCACCGGGCAATCAGGGAGCGACAGGCAGATCCGGTCCAGGGCAGCCGCGATCCGCCGGATCCCGGCGACCTCGCCGGAGCCCACGTGCGCCCCCGGATGACTGACCAGGTGGCTGAGACCCAACCTCTGGCAGCGCCCGAGTTCGTCGACCATGGCGCGGATGGATCTCTCCCACAGCTCGTCATCCGGCGAAGCCAGGTTGATGAGGTAGGCATTGTGCGCCCCGGCGAATTGGAGGCCGGCTTTCTTGCATGCGGAGCGAAACTCCACAGCCTCCTCTTCGGCCAGCGCCTTGCCTCGCCACTGATTGTTGTTCTTGACGAAGATTTGCAGAACGTTGGCCCGGACACTCAGGGCTCGCTCTACCGCCCGAGGAGTCCCACCGGCGATCGACATGTGCGCGCCCAGCAAAGGTCGCCATCTCTGTATCGCCTCCTTCTTGCCCTTCCTCGACAGCCTTTCGATCACACTTTCGAACCCCCGATTTGACCCCGGCACTCACTCTATCGAAAATCGAGCAGGCGCACCGGACAGGTCGCCTCAGGCCCCGGGCCGGCGCCGTGACGCCGGCACCCCGGTGGAGGGAGCAAGCCGTGACAATCGACGACATCGCCAACTATTGCGAGTTTCGGGACTACAAGGTGTCCGTTGGACATCCCGATTACGGATTCATTCAGATCGACGGCACCGGCCTAGAGGACCGCTCTTACACCTACGGGCGATTCCAAATGCTCAACGAAGTCTCCAGCCTCCCCTCGCCCCGGCAGGTCCTCGAGCATGCCGACACCTTCAAGGTGATTCGGGGCGGCGAGCTGAGGACGCTCGACCGGGAAACATTCGAGGCCGAGCTGAAGGAATTTCAGGAGAAAGTGGGAGGCGGATGAGTTCCCGGGAGCAAACCCGCCGGCTCGGCACAGCATCCGGCACAGACAACGCGCCCGTTGGTTTTCGGTTCCAGGACCGCCAGCGCGAACCGCCGTTGGAGCAAGAAAAGCGGGAGAAACAGCCAGGCGGGAACCAGCGCCTGGAAATCAGTGGAACCGCCGGACACTCACGCTTCGAGCTCTCCCAACGCTACTCCGGGTTCAAGCGTCCGTTCAAGCGGCGCAGCGCCTGATTGGCGGCCGAGACGACGGCCGGGTTCTGGCTGGAAGCCAGGGGAGTGACCACCGGGATGGCGGACTCGTCGCCCCTCTGGCCGATCACCTCCAGCAACCGGACCTTCAGCGGTTCGCGCTCCTGTTCCAGATAGGGGTAGAGCTGGCTGACCTGCTCGGGTTTCAACTCCAGCAGGTAGTGCAGGGCCTGGTCCCGCCCCGCGTTCAAGATCAGTTCGTCCAGGTGCTCCTGCCGGCCCAGCCGGAAGAGCGCGAAGCTCAACGCCAGCTTGACGGGCGCCGCGCTTTCGCGGACGTAGGCCCGGGCGAGCTCCGTCTCCAGCGTGGAATCCTCGAGCCGGGCCAGGCCTTCCGCGCCGTAGCGCCGGTAGAATTCCCTTTCTTCGTAGAGTCCACCGTAGTAGAGCTCGCGGCAGTCGGGAGAGCCCATGTAGGAGAGCGCCTGATAGAGGTTACGCTGCAGGTCGTCCTTGCCGCTGACGGGCAGGATCTTGAGAACTTTCTTTCGCTCCACGACTCCCGAGTCGTACTGCTCTTTCAGAGGCCGGACGGCCTCCGTGACGCGCAGCCTGCCCAGCGTGTATATGGCCTCGTCGTGGACCTTCTTGTCGGGATCCTGGATGAAGGGAATCAAGGTCGCGGCAGTTTCCCGGTCTCCAATCTTGTAGATGGCTCGAATGATCTCGACCTTCACCCCGTTGTTCTCTTCCCGAGTGAGCCGATCCCGCAGAGCGGGTGCCGCCGAGCGGGCGCGCAGGATTCCCAGGGCCTCGGCCGCCTGCCGGCGCAGCGCAGGCTGATCGGAGTCCAGCAAACGGCTCAGCGCTTCGACTGCGGCGGGATCGACCTGGACATAGGGCTCCACCGTGAGCGGATTGAAGTCGTCGCTGAACGGATTCACGAACTCAGCCACCCGTTTGACCTTGTCCGTGAAGCCCGCTTCCTGGACGGTGTAGGTCTCGATGATTCCCTCGATGGCCTTTTCCTGGACGCTGCGGTTGCCGTCCCCGGTGCGTTCCACGTAGGCGGTCAAGGCGCGGCGATCCCGAATCGCCAGCAACGCCCGCAGTGCTTCCAGGCGCACATCGACATCCGAGTCTCGCGTGGCCTCGATCAGCGCGGGGACTGCCTGCTGGATCCGATTCTGGCCGAGCAAGATGGCGGCATCGCGGCGACGCTTCTGGTCGGGATGCTGGAGGTCGTAGATCAACGCTTCGACGCTGACCTGGCGGGTCTGAGCCCGCACCGAAGAGACTCCTGCCCATCCCACGAGAAGGCCGGCGGCGAAACCCAGCAAGCCGAGTCGACACAGATATCTCATTCTATTAGGTTACCAAAAGCCTCCGACGCGAAGATGGGCGGGGGCGGGAGGCGGCTCCGGCGGCCCCTTGGTTGTTGCCGACATGTCTATTCTCAGCGCCAATCACCGGCCGCGACGAAGGCGCCCCAGAAGAAGGGGTGGGTGACCCTTCCCTGGCTGCGCCGCTCCTGGATGAGTTCCCGTTGAGCCTGCTGGAGTGACTGGGCGGTGTCCCGGCCGTCCAACAGGCGGGCCTGGTAGAGCCGCTGCATCAAGTCCCTCGTGGACGCGTCATCCACGGGCCAGAGGCTCATGATCAGAGTGCGGGCCCCGGCCACCTGGAAGGCCCGGCGCAATCCCAGCACGCCTTCGCCGGCCTGGACCTTGCCGGTGGCCGTGTTGCAGGCCGACAGAACGACCCACTGGGTGGAGGCGAGATCGAGAGCGGCCACCTCTTCGGCGGTCAGAATGCCGTCCTCGGCGCCGGCCGCGGCCTGCCGCAGGTTGGCGCCTGCCAGAGCCAGCCCGGAGCGGAGCAGGGGATTCTCGCCGAGCTGACTTTCCAGGTCATCGGCCGCCAGCAGGCCACTGGCTCTGAGCACCTGGTTGCCCGTCTCTCCGCAACCTTCGCCCAGCACGAATCCGTGGGTGGCCAAGTGCAGCACTCGCTTTCCCGGGGCGAGGCGCTTGAATTCTGCCTCACTGGCCGCTTCTCCACTGAGTTGCGTGGCGGGCTGATCGGCGCCGGCCCGGCTTTCCCAAAGCGAGACGATCTCGGTGGCCTCTCGACCGGCACCGGGCAGCTCTCCAAACCGGATCAGGTCGAACTGGCCGCAGCCATCCGAGGGCAGCTTTCCCGATGAGCCCCTGTCCAGTTTCCTCTGCGCGGCAGACAGGACCATGTCGAAATTGGCGCCTCCAATCGCCAGCAATCCGTGCCCCGACGGCTCCGCCTGGGCGGCCGTGATCAGATCACGCTCCGCTGAAAGGATGTGCAGCACCGGCTCCTGCTCGACCAGGTAGCGGCCCTCATCCAGGGGCAGGGACTGAAAGCTGACCAGGTTGAGGGCCCCATCGGGGACGATGAAGAGGCGGTCCTTCGCTTCGATATGGGGGATCAGGGGATCCCAGATCCGTTCGCGCAAACGGCGCCCGACTTCACGATAGCGTGACTCGGCCTGCCTTCGGTCCCACAACTGGGTGATGATTCCCTCGGCTGCTTCCAGATGCCAGGTGACCACGAGCTGGTCGATCTCCTGGGCGGAGCCCAATGGGACGGCCTGGATGCGGCCGTCGGGGTATCCGAGCAGCGCCAGGTAGGCGCGCTCAACCGGGAAGTCTCCTGCCAGCTGCCGATGCCAAAACGAGGTGAATGCGACGAGCAGGCCGTCGCTCGGCAAGGCGGCCAGGACGTCCCGGAGCCCGGCATTGTCCTGCCGCCACAGGCCGCGGAGTCCCACGCTCTCCTGCGCCAGCTCTTCTTCCAGACGCTCCTTCTCCCGGCGCGCCCGCTCCAACTGTTTGCGAAAGGACTCAGCGTTCAGATGCCCCGGCCCCTGGATGGTCATCTGCGCCAGCCGCTCGCGAGCCTGGCGAAGAGAGTCCCAGAGCTGGTCGATCTCGGGGTCTCCGGAGGCCTGGACTGCTCGTCGGCGCACCGCCATCTCGTCGAGCACCACGGCCCTCGAGCGAACCAGGGAATCCCAGGAAAGCCTGAGCGCCTCCGGCAGTTCCCGAGGTCGTTCCAGAGCCAGCGAGAAGGAGAGGTCCAAACCCTTGGCGCGACTTGCTGCATAGCGAAGAGCCTGCCGTTCCGGCAAAGTTTGGATGGTCAGCTGCAAGTGGCGGCGGCTGATCTCTTCGGCCTGGAGGGAATCGCGCAGAGCGACTTCCGACTCCCCCTCCTCGGCCATCAGGATCGACAGGTTGTGCAAACCGGCCGCGATGTTGGGGTGGTCGTCGCCGTAGTATTCCCGCCAGATATCCAGAGCCCGCTGGTACGAGGCGCGCGCCTCCTCCCGCGCCCCGGTCTGGTGTTGCAGGATGGCCA
Organism: Acidobacteriota bacterium; assembly: GCA_041630155.1. GTDB lineage: Bacteria > Acidobacteriota > UBA6911 > RPQK01 > JANQFM01 > JBFGHG01. The sequence continues at coordinate 26,944 of JBFKLX010000008.1, read as the reverse complement.
GGCTGTTGGCGGTCGCGGCAAGGTTGAGCGCGTCGGGTTGTGAAACCGATTCGAGAATGCGGAGGGCCTGGTCGTAGGCGGCAGCCGCCTCGGAGAAACGCTCCTGGCGGCGCAGCAAGCTGCCCAGACTGGTGAGACTCAAGGCCACATCCCGGTGCGATTCCCCATAGGCCTGGCGCCGGATCTGCAGAGCGCGGCGGGAGAGTGTCTCGGCCTGCTCCGAATCGCCCAGTTCGCGCAGCGTGGCCGCCAGGCCCGTCAAAACGGCGGCGACTTCGGGGTGGTCGGGGCCGAGGGCTGCCTCGCGAATCTCCAGAGCTTCGAGAAAGAAGTCGCGCGCTTCCGCGTAGTCTCCGGTTTCGGCCTGCAGTGCGGCCAGGTTGCTGAGGCCCGACGCCAGGTCGGGATGATCCGGCCCCAGAGCTTTGCGCCAGATGTCGATCGCCTCCCGGTACATGGCGCGGGCCTGAACGTAGTCCCCCGTGTCGCGATAGAACTCCGCCAGATTGTTGAGGCTGATGGCGATCTCCGGATGCTCGCTGCCCAGCCGGGTACGACGGATCTGCAGCGCCTGCTGGAACAGCGGAAGGGCCTCGTCGAAGCGGCTCAGATCGGCCAGCACACCGGCCAGATTGCTGGATGCGGCCGCCACCTCCGGATGTTCAGGGCCAAGGGTCTTCTCCCCAATCTCGAGCGCCTCCTGAAACAGCGGGAGGGCCTCTTCCAGGCGCCCGAGCTGGACCAGGTAGCGCGCATAGTTGTTGAGACTGGACGCGACCTGGGGGTGCATCGGGCCAAAGGTCTGGCGGCGTATCCGAAGCGCCTCGTCAAAGTGCCTTCCTGCCGACTCAAAGTCTCCCGACGCTCTGGCGGCTTCCGCCAGATTGTTGGCGGCCGTAGCCACCTCGGGATGATTGTCTCCCAGCAGCAGCCGGCGCAGGTCGAGAGCCTGCCTGTAATCGTCGACGGCCTGGCGAAAGTCTCCTGTGTCGTAGGCCAGACTGCCCAGGTTGTTGAGGCTGGCGGCATATTGGGGGCTCTCTTCTCCGACCGAGAGGGCCCAGATCTCGCGTGCGCGCAGATAGTACTGCCGGGCCAGCGGGTACTGGGCCCGCAGGCGCAGCACATTGGCCAGGTCGTTCAGGGTGGTAGCCACCTTGGGGTGGTCGGGGCCGTAGGTCGACTCCCAGATGCTCAGAGCCCGCTCGAACAAGGGCTGGGCGGAGTCTGGCCGCCCCTCGGCCACCAGTTGATTGGCCAAGTCGCCCAAGGCGACGGCGACCTGCGGGTGCTCCGGGCCGCCGGATTTCTCGACAATGGAAAGCGCCTGTTCGAAGAGCGGCCGGGCGGCGGCATAATCTCCCGTTTCGCTCAGCAGATTCCCAAGCGCCGCCAGGCTCTGGGCCACCTTTGGATGCTGGTCACCGAAGGCCGTGCGTCGAACCTCCAAAGCTTGCTCCTGCAGGGCGCGTGCTTCGGCATAAGCGGCTTGCCGCAGCCGGACTCCGGCCAGATAATCGAGCGTGTCGGCTGCCAGGATGCTGGTCTGCCCCCCGGCCCGCTGCCGGATCGCCAGTGCTTCTTCGAGCATTTCGGCGGCTTCCGGGTAGCGGCCTTCGACGCTGCGGAGAAGTCCCAGCTCTTCGAGACTGTCGGCCACCCGTTCGTGGTCGGGGCCGAACAGCTGTTTCCGGATGGCCAGAACCCGCTCCAGCACGGGATCGGAGGCGGCGTACTTGCCGCTGTCGCGGAGCAGAGCGCCCAGACGCTGCAGAGAATGTGAGAGCGCTTCATCCGATCCCTCGCCGGATTGCTCGGCCAGCGCAATCGAATCTCGAAAGCCCTGCTCGGCTGGCTGGTAGCGGCCCATCGCCCAGTTCAGTTCGGCCAGGTTCTCCAGTGCCTGACCCAAGTAGGGGCCGTTGGGGCCCTGCAGTTGCTTCCAGAGCTCGACGATCCGTTCGAAAAGCGAGCGGGCTTCGGCGTAGCGGTTGACGTCCCAGAGGACCGTCGCCAGGTTGTTCAAGCTGGTGATCGTGTCGATGTCGACTTCGCCGTGCGCTTGCTGGAAGATCCGAGCAGCCTCCTCGAAAAGCGGGAGGGCTTCGTGCGGCCGCCACGAGTCGCGCAGGCATCGCGCCAGACCGGTCAGCGCCACGCCCAGTTGGGGATCGTTCGAATCAAGCTCTCCCCGCCGGGTCTCCACGGCATGCCGCAGAAGAGGCTCCGCCTGCTCGCGCTGCCGCAGGTCGACCAGCAGGCTTCCCAGCTCATACTCGGCCTCAGCGATCTTCAGGGGTCGGGCCGGACTCTCCCGGCGCCGAATCTCGAGCGCTTCCCGCAGTGGCCCGAGGGCCGCGGCGCCCTGGCCCCGAAGCAACAGAGCCTGGCCGATCGCCACCAGAGTATCGGCGGCCAAAGGATGATTGCTGCCGAGGCTCGTCTGCCGGATCGCCAGAGCCTGCTGGTACAGACGCAATGCTTCTTCGTCCTGACCCGTCTCGAGCATCAGGTTCGCCTGGCTGAACAAGGTCTCCGCGACCAGAGGATGCATCGAACCGTAGGCATTGGCTCGAATGTCCAGCGCCTGCCCGAAGAACTGGCGGGCATACTCCAGGTGGCCCGTCTGCATGAGAGAGGTCGCCAGACCCTGCAGCCCGTCGGCTACGCGGGGGTGGGTCGGGCCCAGCAGATCGATCCAGAGCTGGACTGCGGCTTCGAATTGTTCCCGAGCTTCGTTAGGATTCTCCTGCCGCTGCAGAACGTGCCCGAGCTGGAAATGTGCTTCCGCCTGCTCGTTGCTGGGGACCTCTTCCCCAGATGCCAGCTCCAGGGCCCGGCGAGCCAGCTGCTCCGCCTCGGCCAGGTCTGTCGAAGCACCGGCGAGCAGCATTCCCACCAGCTGCGCCAGAACCTGAGATACCTGTCTGGGCTCGGCCTCCGCCTGCTCGAGCTCGGCCAGCCGGCGACGCGCCTCGTCAACCGTCCGGGGAGTGGCGGTTGCAGCGGATTGTTGAACCGGCGGCGAGGCAGCTGTGGCCGGTGAAGCGCCCGGCTGGGCCGGGAGCCATGCCAGCAGGGCTGCCGTCAAGATACAGCTCGGGCCAAGGAATCCAAAACGAGAGAAAAGGGTCATGTGAAAGCGCTCCTGGACGCCTGCTCCCACCACGTCCGGACCGCAGCGGAGGATCGGGGCCGGCGGCCGACGTTCCGAAACCGCTCGACCGATCTGTCGTCCCTGGGTATAATAGCGAATTGTCACACTGGTTGTTCGCAAGCTGAATTCAACCAGAACGCGCCCTCACTCAGCCGTCGGCTCCGAAAGGACCGTGAACGCGCAGGGCCGGCCAACCTTCGACGGGCGGACAAGAAATTGACAGAAAGAGGGAAACACATGGCTGATTGGCGTAGGCTCCTCACTTTGGGGATGCTGGCATTTCTCCAGCTCGTGTGGGTGCTGGCCGAGGGGCAACCCGTCGGGATGATCGTCCAGAGCACGGGCCGGGTAGTGCTGCAGCGCTCGGGCACTCGACAGGACGCCAGGTTGGCGGACCTCCTCTACGCCAACGATCAGCTGTCGGCGGTGGAAGGCGAGGCCAGCTTTCTGTTCTGCCCCGTGGAGACACACGTGTCGGTTGCGCAGGGGACCAGCCTCAAACTGAGTGAGCGGGGCTTCGAGGTGGCGCAGGGGCAACCGCCCGCCACCAGAACCATCCGGCGCTGCACGCTCCCGCAGATCGCTCTGGGATCGGAGAGCCTGGAACGGGCCGGCAGCATCAGAATACGCAAAGCGGGACTTCCGGAAATCACGCTCTTCCTGGGTGGACCCGTCGCCACCGAAACCCCGCGGTTCCGTTGGAACGCTCTGGCCCAAACCGAGGAGTACGAGGTCAGTCTGCTGGGCGAGGACGGCACCGAAATCTGGAGGAAATCGACCTCCGCCAGCCATTTGGCCTACCCCGACGACCAGCCTCCCCTGACCTCGGGAACCTACCTCTGGACGGTGGAAGCGACGCGAGAAGGCCGTGCCGTCGCCGAGGCAACCACGCGTTTCGAAGTGCGCCAGTGGGAAACGGCCCTCATTCCGGCCGGGCCTCTGGAAACAGAGGAAGCCTTGCGGACAGCCGTGGAGTTGGAGACCGCTGGGTACTTCGCCGAAGCGGCCCATTTTTACAGCCAGCTGCGGACCCGCCACCCCGAGGACGAGCGCCTCACGCGCCACCTGGTTTGGCTTTATCAGCAAGCAGGCCTCGAGCGCGCGGCCCAAGTCGAACGAGCCAAGCTGCAGTAGGCGGCGGCGACCCCCATCAGCAGGAGAGGCAGAATCACCGGCAGGATGCCGGGCGCCGCTCTCCCCCTCGCCCGGAACCGATCGGAGTGACCACTCACAAGACTGAGGCGGGGCGGGCGGGGGCGCCCAGGTAGTCACGGGTGACCATGTCGAAATACTCCTGGTAGGGGGTGGTTTCATGCAACTCTAGAAAGCGCCGGATGTGCTGCGCCAGTGAGGTCGAGAAGTAATTGAGTACGGCGTGAGGGTGGGTCCGCCAAGTCCCGAACCAGTTGTTGAAATAGCTCCTGACGAAGAGGCTCCTTTCATCGATGGGCAGACCCCGGACGTTCTCGACGAAACGATTGTAAATACGGCTCCGGAAGAGGTAAAACTCGACGTTGGAAAGGTAGAAGGTCGAGATTACGAGCCCCCGGTCCCGAATCTCCTCGCCGATCGCCTTCAGCGCCCAGTGGCCGGCGAAGTTCCCCACCACCGGGACGATTCGGTTGCTCTCCTGCAGTTGCTTGAGGAAGAGAAAGTCGTCCACGGAGTTCAGGTAGTGCCCGAGCTTTCCCTCCAGGTCGGTCTCGGTCATCAGGTAGCCGAAGCTGGGGAAGAAATTGAGCATCGGGCGCCCTGGTATCTCGTAGCGGATGTCCAGCCCGCCTCCGTAGAAAGCGGCAGCGATTCGATACACCTTGTCCCGGTCGGCTTCGTTGACGAGATGTGGAAAACGGGTCCGCAGCAGCTTCCACAAACGACTGAAGTTGTCTACGAAGTATTCCCGGTCGGCCGCGACCTTCTCGAACTGGTGAACCAGGCGGACCGCATCTGCTCGGGGATCTCTCTCCGCGGGTGCCGGCCGGCCGAACAGCAACGCCAGGAAGTCATAACGGTCCCGGGATTCCAGGAAGATTGCCTTGTAGTAGAGGTGGTGCAGCAGGTTCTCCCGGCGAATGTCGAGAATGAAGGCGAGCGACGGCCGGGACTGCGCGATGTAGGTGAAGTTCTGGTCCGGGCCCACACCGATGTAGGCCTGTCCGGGAGTGGCGAACTCCGCCACGTGCCCTTTGACGTGCAGAAAGGAGGCTTCGTTCGAGACCAGGTTGTCGGTGCCGAAGTACCCGGGGCGCTCGCTGAGTCGCAGCGAGAGCAACTGAAATTCTTCGTCCGTGATGCCAGGCGTGGAGGATTCCGGTGCGCTGAAATGACTCGAACCGAGCAGCAGGAGCACCAACAATGCAGGGAACAAGCGACGTTGCATGCTTTCGTCCTTACTCGACCGGAGCGCCCAACCTCGGTTGCCAGAGGCGCTCGCAATCCTCCTTCTGACTCTATCCTTTGGACACAGCCGCTGGCAAGACGGTTCACTGCTTGCTCTTTGCCCTTTCTCGAGAAGTGGCTAGAATGGCGCTTTGGAGTGAACCGAGCCCGGGGGCGTAAGGCGCGGCAAACGAACCAGAGGAAGGATACGAACCAATGATCGTCAAGGAATCCCACGTCGATCTGGAAACCCCTACCGGCGTGATGCGAACCTTCGTGTACGAGCCGGCCGAGACCCCGATCTACAGGGAACGCAAGTATGGGGGTCTGTTGATTTATTCGGAGATCTTTCAGGTGACGACCCCCATCACCCGCCTCTCCTTGCACTTTGCCGGCCAGGGGTACGTCGTGATGGTGCCGGAGATCTATCACGACCATCTGCCTCCGGGAACCAGGCTGGGCTATGACGACGAAGGCAAGGTCAAAGGCAACCTCTTCAAGAAGACCACCAAGCTGTCCAGCTTCGACCAGGGTGCTGCGGCCGTCGTGGACGCCCTTCGGGCCCACCCGCGCTGCAACGGCCGGGTGGGAACACTGGGGGTATGCATCGGCGGTCATCTCTCCTTTCGGGCCGCCTTCCACCCTGAGGTGCTGGCCGCCGTCTGCCTCTTCCCCACTGATTTGCACACCGGCACACTGGGAGAGGGAGAAGACGCGGACTCACTGGAGCGGGTCAACGACATCAAGGGCGAACTGGCCATGATCTGGGGCCGCCAGGACCCGCACATACCCGACGAGGGGCGCCTCGAGATCTATCAGGCCTTGCAGGCTTCAAGCGTCAAATACTCTTGGCACGAATTCAACGCCCAACACGCCTTCCTACGGGACGAGGGCTATCGCTACGATCCAGGGCTCGCCAGACTCTGCCGGGAGATTGCGTTCGATGTCTTCCACCGAAATCTCTGAACAGCGCAAGCGACCCATGAAGACTCGTGCCTCTACCGCCTATCGGGAACCCGGCCAGGTCATCCTGGGACGGACCCTTCCGTCGCTGATGGACGAAGCCAGCCAGTTCCACCCGTCCGATCGTGCTTTCAACCGCTGGACCGGACACCGTTGGGAGTCGCTCTCCATCGAGCAGTTTCGGTCGCGCTCCGAGGAATTGGCGGTGGGAATGCAGGGACTGGACCTGGCCAAAGGGGACCGGGTCTGCCTGTTCATGCACAGCGACCTGTACTTTGCGGTCGCAGACATGGGATGTCTGATCGGCGGACTGGTCGATGTCCCGATCTATTTGACGCATACGCCCGAAACGATCCGCTACGTCCTGGAACACGCTCAGGCACGGGCCCTGATCGTTTCCGACCTGGAGCTGCTGGAGCGGCTCAGCGGCGCGCTGGGCAGGTTGCCGCAGCTGAAAACCATCATGGTGGCCGAAACACCCGAAAACGGCCTTCCGAGCTGGTCCTTGCTCGAGGAAAAAGGGATCGACCTAGTAGCCATGCGGGAGGTCACACTGCGGGGAAGGAAGGCCCTCGAACAGAACCCCAACGCCGCTGAAGAGTTGAAAAGCGAGATTCACGCGCACGACCTGGCGACGATCGTTTACACATCCGGCACGACGGGCAATCCCAAAGGGGTGATGCTGTCCCACCAGAACTTCAGCTTCGACGCCCTGGCCTCCTTCTCGGGCACCGATGGTCTGGACAAGGGTGACGACAACGTAGCGATTTCCTTTCTGCCGCTGACCCACGTCTTCGCGCGCATGATGCATTACGGCTACCTCAGCTATGGGGTTCCCGTCTACTTCACGACTCCCGAACTGCTGGCCGAGCACCTCCGCAGTGTCCGCCCCACCACCTTCGCGACCGTACCGAGGGTGCTGGAGAAGTTCTACGACAAGATTCGCCAGAAGGGGGAGGAGCAGAGAGGTTTGCGGCGCGGCGTCTTCAACTGGGGCCTGCGGCTGGCCCGGCGCTACCAGCTGGGAGAGCGACGGCAGAGAATCTCGGGGCTCAGCCGGCGTCTTTCCGACCGGCTGGTCTTCTCCAAGTGGCGGGAGGCGCTGGGAGGGCGTCTCCGCTTCGTGATCTGCGGTGGAGCTGCCTTGCGCCCCGATTTGGCCAATTTTTTCGCGGCTGCAGGCATTCCGATCCTGCAAGGCTATGGGCTGACGGAAACCAGCCCGGTCATCACCTTCAACCGGCCCACCTTCAACCGGGCCGGGACCGTGGGACTGCCCCTGGCGGGCGTTGAAGTGCGGGTTGCCGAGGACGGTGAGATTTTGACTCGGGGCCCCCATGTCATGAAAGGCTACTACCGCAACCCCCAGGGAACCCGCGAAGCGATCGACGAACAGGGCTGGCTCCATACCGGGGACATCGGGTGCTTCACCAAGGAAGGCCTGCTGCAGGTCACGGATCGCAAGAAGTCGCTGTTCAAGCTCTCCACAGGCAAGTATGTCACTCCCCAACCCCTGGAGCACCGCCTCAACGAATCGCTGCTGGTCGATCAGGCCGTGATCGTGGGCCGGGGCCAGCGCTTTGCGGCCGCCCTCATTTTCCCCGACAGTGAAGAGTTGCAGCGGCTGGCCCGCGAGTTCGGGCTCTCGCCGGAAAGCCCGGAGCAGCTGGTGGAAGAGCCCCAGATCCAGGAGCATTTCCAGGAGCTGGTAGAGGCGGCCAACCTGGGACTCGAGCCCTGGTCGACCATCAAGCGCTTCCGGGTCATCCCGGCTCCACTGACCGTGGAGAGCGGCTTGCTCACACCGACCCTGAAGGTGATGCGCTCCAAGGTAGAGGCCGCCTTCGCGGATCAGATCCAAACGATGTACCAAGAGTGAGGATTCGGAGCCTCCCCCTGGGTCCGTCCACCGGGGAGGGCTCAGCGCGCCGGCTCCGGCTTTCCGAAGCGGCCCGAATCGAGCAGCCCCACATCGCCCGCTCCCGCCCCTTTGGCGATGTCGATCACGCCCGCGACCAGCCCAAAAGGGACATCCTCTGGTGCGCTGACGAAGAGGTTGGTCCGGCTTCGACCTTTGAAGAACTCGAAGAGGGCCTCTCCCAGCATGGCAAAGCTCAACGGTCGGCCGTTCAGGTGTAAAGCCCCGCTGCGGTCGATCTCGACCAGGGCGGGGGCAGAATTCCACCGGAGACCGCTCTCTGAATGGGTACGCGCCCGTAGTTCGAACCGGGCGGTCGGCTGAATCACCATGAAAATGATCAATAGGACCAGCAGGATATCGATGTAAGGTGTGACGTTGATGCGGGCCTGGCGGGAATCTCTCATCTGCATGCCTCGCCTCCGGTAAAAACTGCGCTTCGGGCGTGAACGACTGGCCACCGTTTTCCATCGACTCCCCAACTGCGGCTTTGTTCCCGACGCATCCGCTCGAGTTGGACTTTCCCCCGGATGCTGGCAAGAATAGAAGCATGAACAGCGACTTTCACCACTGGGTGCGGATGCCCGTCCGGTGGGGGGACCAGGACGCCTTCGGTCACGTCAACAACGCCCGCTATTTCACCTTCTTCGAAAGCGCACGCATCCGCTACCTGGAAGGGTTGTCGTTCTGGGCCAATCCCGGCCGGCCGGCGCAGGGCCCCGTGCTGGCGCATATCTCCTGCAACTTCCGGCATCAGCTGCAATACCCCCAGACCATTCAGGTCGGCACCCGGGTGGCGAACCTGAAGCGGCGCAGCTTTTCCCTGGAGCAGGCCATCTTCCTGGAGGATTCGGAAACTCTGGTGGCCGACGGCAACTCGGTGATCGTCTGGTTCGACTACGAGCAGTCCGAATCGATTGAACTCCCGACGACGCTGCGAGAAGCGATCACTCGCCGGGAAGGCTCGCCGCTCAACGCCACTAGCGGATCCTGAGGGGTTTTCGATGCCGGCCGCAGTGCACAGACTTCACCTGGTCGACGGCACCTACGAACTCTTCCGCGCCTTCTTCGGGTCGCCCCCCCAGACGGCTCCCGACGGGAGTGAGGTCGGCGCCACGGTTGGCCTGCTGCGCAGCCTGCTGGCGCTGGTTCGGGACCCGGAAACGACCCATGTCGCGTGCGCCTTCGATCACGTCATCGAGTCGTTCCGGAACCAGATGTTCGCCGGCTACAAGACGGGCGAGGGGATCGACCCCAAGCTGCTCGGTCAGTTCGAGTTGGCCGAGCGAGCCTCACGAGCCGCTGGCTTCGTCGTCTGGCCAATGGTGGAGTTCGAGGCCGACGACGCCCTTGCCAGCGGCGCTGAGCGCTTCAAAAGCCGGGTCGATCGGGTCATCATTTGCTCTCCCGACAAAGACCTGGCGCAATGCGTCGAAAGCCGGCGGGTGGTCGCATTCAACCGGCGCACCCGCCAGCTGCTGGACGAGCGGGGCGTCTGGGACAAGTTCGGGGTGGCCCCTGCTTCCATCCCCGACTGGCTGGCCCTGGTCGGGGACTCCGCCGACGGCCTTCCAGGGGTGCCCGGCTGGGGAGCCAAATCGTCCAGCGCCATTCTGAGCCGGTATCCTCACCTGGAGGACATTCCTCATTTCGCTCTGGAATGGCAGGTTCGAGTCCGAGGCGGCCAGCGCCTGGCCGGGAATCTGCGCAAACACTGGGAGAAGGCGCTGCTCTACCGCCAGTTGGCCACCTTGCGCCGCGACGTGCCCCTGGAAGAAGAGCTGGAGGATTTGCGCTGGAGAGGGGCTCATCGAGCCGACTTGGATGCGCTCTGCCGCCAGTTGGGGGAACCCGATTTGAAAGAGGCTGTCCCGGTCTGGCAGGATTGAACTGGAAGCGCGATCTCGAATCCGGAGACTCGGGTTCGCCAGGGCCGCCGGGAGGCCACCCAAGGGGGAAACGCCGTGAATCGCACCCGCACCATCATCGCTTCGGCCAGTGTGCTGGCGCTCGCTCTCATTGGCGTCGCCTGGTGGCAGCTCTCTTCCGTCGACGAGCGAGTGCGTGTGGCTCTCGAGGAGCGGCTGGCCGGCCGGCTGCAAGTCCCGGTGAGCGTGTCCGGGGTCCGACTCAGTCTGCTCGATCAGAACCTGGTGATCGAAGGACTGGAGATCGGCAATCCGTCGGGTTTCCGGGCCGAGCATTTCCTGACCGCCGGGCTCATCGAGGTGGATTTCTCGCTGAGCTCTCTGTTCGGCTCGACCCTTCAGGTCCACCAGATTCTGGTGGATGACGTCGAAGTCCAGTTGGAGAATCGGCGAGGGCGGTTCAACTACCAACAGATCGTGCGCAACCTCGAGGAAGGCTCGGCGCTTCAGGGCGACTCCGGCAGTGGTCGAATGCTGCGCGTCTCCCAGGCCCGGGTCCGCTCGATTCGGGCCACCGTGTCGGTCACCGAAAGGGGCTTTCGACTCCCCTCACTGAAGGTCGTCATCCCTGAAGTCAGGCTGGAGGACTTTGGAACCGAGCAGCGACCGCAGCTGCCGCTCGACCAGGTGGCACGGCATTTCATCGGGGCGATCAGCCGCAACCTCCTCGAGCAGGCAGCCGGCTCTTCCGGATCGGGCTGGCAGAGGCTGCTGCAGGGCTTCATCCTGCCCCCGCAAGCCTCGCCCGAGCCTGAGGAGCGCGAGAAGGCCCGCGATCAGTTGAAGAATCTCTTCAAGAAACGAGACCCGCAGTAAGGCTCGGGGCTCGAGAGGAAAGAATTGGCCGAGATAGTCAGAACACTGCTCGTGCTCGTGCTCTTGATCACGGGCTCGAGCTGTTTCGGCTGGGCTGCGGAGGGTGACTATCTGGGCGCAGCGGCCTGCGGAGAGTGCCACGAGGAGATCTTCCGCCGCCAGTCTCGGAGCCGCATGGCCCGGACCTGGCGCCAGTTCGGCCAGGACGCCTTTCATTCGAACTACTCGCGGTCGGTCGGCGAAGAGGGCCTGGAATACCGGGTCGAGGGTGGCCCCGAAGGCCTCGTCTTCTCGGTCCGAGACGCCGCCGGCGGGAAGCTTTCCGCACCCGTCGCGCATCTGACGGGCGGCGAACGCTTCGGGGTGGGCTTCCTGCTCAGAGTAGAGTCTCTGGCGGGAATGAAGCTGCTGCGTCCGATCTTGCTGGAAGCCCGCTTCATGCACGATCTCGAGAGGGACCGCCTGGTGTTGGCGCCGGGACACGAACAGCGTCGGCCCTATTCACTGCCCAGCGCTCTAGGGCGAGTTCTAGAACCCGGCTTCGAGCAGCGTTGCCTGACCTGCCACGGCTCTCCCCAGCACACCCCAAGCGGGGCTGCGGGCATCCACTGCGAACGCTGCCATGGTCCCGGCGGCCGGCACTTGAAAGCGCTCGAGACGGGCAGTGACGACTCGAGCATCGTGAACCCGGGAGGAATGGACAATCGTCAACTGGTGGAGTTCTGCGGGCAATGCCACTCGGGGTTCTTTGAGCTCACCCAGCCGCGTCCCCAGGACTTGCTGATCACCGAGCAAGCCCGCGCCCTGAGCCTTTCGGAGTGCTTCGTCCAAAGCGGCGCGGGATTCAGCTGTCTCAGCTGCCACGACCCCCATCAGGACGCTGCCGCCTCAGACCCCCGCTACGAACGGACTTGCCTGAGTTGTCACGCCCTAGGCACGGGTCCAGCCGCCCCCTGCCCAGTCAATCAGCGTTCGAACTGCGTGGGCTGCCACATGCCCAAAGTCGTTCGGGGGGATCTCCCGCTGCTGGACCACTGGATACGCGTGCCTGGAAATCTGAAAGGAAAGTATCCGCTCGCGAAAGGTCTTCCGCACAGCCGGGTCGAACCGAAACGGGTATTCTTGCGTCTGCTGACCGCCCAGACTCGGGAGTTGGCCGAGCAGCTGCACGGGCGGGTGGCCTCGGGTGAGGACTTCGCCCAGCTGGCTACCCAGTATTCCTCAGGCCCATCGGCCGAGCTGGGGGGGTTTCTGGGAGCGCTGGAAACCTCCAGGCTCCACCCGGCACTGCAAGATTGGGCCGGACGCCTGGGCTTCGGGCAGTCGAGTGAGGTAGTCGAGCTGGATGGAAGCTTCGTGTTGGTCCAGCGGCTGACGCGGGACTTTCGGGAGGAGGCCTACGCCTTCGAGATTCAGGGGTCGCTGCAAGTCGCGTCGAGTCGGGTCGATGACGGCATCGTGTCGCTGCTCAGCGCCGTCAGAGTTTACCCCCGGTTCTTGAAGGGCTACCATTCGCTCGCTCACGCGTATGGCGTGAAGGGGGACATCGCGAGACTAATCGAGACGCTGCGAAAGGCCGAACAGTTGTTCCCGGAGGACCCGGCCACGCCGTTCCTGCTGGCCCGGGCTTACGGCATAGCTGGACGGCCGGATCTGCAGGCGTTGTCGCTGAGCGAGGCCCTCAGTTTGGACCCGGAATCGGTTCCCGCCCATGTGATGCGAGGATCACTCTACTTTGCGCGCCAACGCTGGGACGACGCGGCCCGGCACTTCGAACGCGCCGCCCATCTCAATCCCCTGTCCGCCATCGCCTCCTTCAAACTGGGCCAGACTCGGACGCAACAAGGACGCCAGGAGGAGGCCCGACGCTGGCTGGAATTGGCCAACACGCTGTCGGGGCGAAGGGACGCCCAGCAGTGAGAACCCGCCGAGATTCCGGCGCCGATCCAACTCCCGATCCGATCAAAAACTGACCGGTTTCGATTCGCGGAGTCGCAGCCCTTCGCCAAACCGCTTTTTGAACGCTCCCGAGCCTTGGACCCGATCCACCTTATTGTTGCCCGTGGACGGACTCCAACCGCCCATCCTGAACCGTAAATCGCTGATTCCTTCACCACCCCTGCGTCTCCATGCGGCGCAGGATTTCGCGGCTGTAGCGGTGCATCCTCCCGGGGCGCCGGGTTCGGGGAGCGGGAAGGCAGGCGGCCAAACGGGCACTCTGTTCGCGGCTGAGCTGGGCGGCGGAGATTCCGTAGTACTCGCGGGCCGCCGCCTCGATGCCGTACACGCCATCCCCCCACTCGATGACGTTCAGATACAGTTCCAGGATGCGCTCTTTGGAGAGCATGCGTTCGGCCAGCGGAGCCAAGGTGAATTCCACCCCTTTTCGAAGGAATCCGAACCCTGACGTGAGAAAGAGGTTCTTGACCAGCTGCTGACTGATTGTCGAACCGCCCCGCCAGAATCGCCCCCGTTCCAGGTTGGCCTCCATGGCATTCTGAAGCTCGTCCCAGTCGATGCCGCCATGCTCGTAGAAGCGGCCGTCTTCGGCCGCAATGACCGCGTGCTGCAGGTGCTCGGAGATTCGCTCCAGAGGGACGAAACTGTACTGCTTTCGGTAGCTCGGGTCGATCAGGCGCTCCCAGCGCCGCTGGACTTGAAGGGCACTCGTCGGGGGATCGAAGAAGTCCAGCCAAACCAGCGAGAATCCCACGAACGCATAAAACGAGCCGACGGTGACCACCGCGAGCGCCCCAAACAGGCGCCAGTAACGGACCCAGCCAAAACAGCGCTGCCAGACCTTGCTCATCGTCCCCCGCGCGATGTTACACCAGGTGATCCGGCAAAACCGTGACTGCCGCAACCGGACCCCCTCGAGAGACCGTACGATCGAAGAGATCCACCACAGCTGGCAGTGACCCCGCGGGATTTCACTGCCTCCCGGGAAGGTCCATACGCGACTCCCCCGATTTGTGCTAGATTCGGGCAATGCACTCGTTGATCAGGAGCCGAACAGAATCATGACAATCAACCGACTTTCATGTGGGATCATCGTTGCCGTGGCCTTGCTCAGCGGGCAGGCCGCTGCTCAGGAAAGCGCAGACGTCACGGTGCGAAGGGTACTCGAGGAATTGCGCCATCATCATCCTCAGGCCGTCTGGCAAGCCTTACCCGCCAGCTACCAGGGTGACCTGGAAGGCCTGATTCACGAGTTCGCAGCTCAAGCCGATGCTGAAATCTGGAATCTGACCTTCGGGGTTCTGAACAAAGCGGTGCGCGTGCTGGACGAAAAGCGGGAGTTCATCTTCGAACAGCCCCTGGTGGCTGCACGCCTCCAGGACACGCCCGAACCGGACGCTGCCTATGACGCCGTGCTGACACTCGTGTCGACACTGACCAGCAGCGAGCTGTCGGACGTCCAGCGGTTGCGGACCCTCGACCCGGAAGCGTTTCTCTCGGGCACGGTGAGCCGACTCATGCAACAGGCCCAAGCGTTGAGAGCGGCCCTGCCCGACGCCCAGGTACCCCTCGAAGAGCTGGAGAACACCACCATCACACTCGTTTCTTCGGACGGGGATCAGGCAGTGGTCCGCATCGAGAGCGACGGAGAATCCGAAGATCGCGAGTTCGTCCGCGTGGAAGGAAAATGGATCCCCAGGGAGCTGGCGGCCGACTGGGAGAAGAACATCGCCGAGGCGCGCCTGGGAGTTGCCGAACTGGCGGCCCGCCAGCGCTCGCCGGAAACCGAACAGGTGGTCGGCCTGATGCATTCGATCAACGGCACACTGGACCAAATGCTGGCCGCCCAGACGACGGAGACCTTCGAACAGTCGCTGCAGCAGCTGATGGGCACCGTGATGTTTCAGATCATGAGCTTGGGTGCCGGAATGGAGGAGCAGGAGGCGCAGGAGGCACAGAAACCATAGGCCCGCAGGCCAGTCTGTTGGGCGCCGCCCCACGCGGCAAACTCACAGCTCGAGCCTGGGCGAACTTGGTCGAGCCTGCCGCGGACCCTACAAGCCCAACCTGTCTAGGTAGCCCTCGGCTTCGCGAAGGTGGCTTTCCGCGGCCCGGAAGTTGGCCTCTCTCTGATAGATGAAGGGTACGCCTGTTTCATTGACGGGCACCGTCACGATCCGCAGCTCGTGGAGAGCCTGCCCCATGGCCTGATACGCCAGTAAGACGTTGGGATTGGCGCTCATTCCCGGGTGGGCGGGAAAGCTGTCGGCCACCTTCTGTAACTTCTTCAGCCAGTCGTCGCGCCATCTGCGCCAGCCGTTCTCGACTCTGCGAGTCTCGGCGGTGACGACATCGCCGGTGATCTCTCCGATTCGGAGTGCACCGGGACGCCCCACGGCAATCAGGTGATGCATGTCCCGGGCCACTTTCTGGAGCCCCCGAACCGTATTCCGGTTGACCGTCGGAGGCGGTGGGGTTTGGGCTCGCTCGAGGTTCGGAGAAGCAGTGCGAAACCAAGCTGCGGGCTGGAAACACTGCTCTCTCAGGGACTCCCACTCGGAGCGAGCCCGGGTCAGGTCAGCCGGGGCATACCCGACGTCCTGAGCGGCGTCCAGGGCAGCCGACCATGCCAGCAGTCTCGACATCGCCGGGACTACCCTGCGAGAAGCTTCCTGCTGCCGGATCTCCTGGCCGAGCTGCGAACCGAGCCGGGATGCGCGCGTCATGTCCTGATAATCCGGCGGTGAGGTTTGGTAGAGCACAGCTTCGAGCTGGGAGATCGTGTCTCGATAGGGTTCCGGGGAGAGGCGAGCCGTGGAGATTGGTTGATCGGGCGCATTCTCGACAGCCGCCAGTTCGAGCCCCATCGTCGCCTCAGACCGCTCGAAGGCCTGGCTTTCCGGCCGGGTCGCGAAGTAAACGACCAGCAGCAATCCGGCGCCCGACACCGCGAGCCCCCACAGGAGCTTTCGGCTGTTCTGCTTCTCGCGCAGACAGATCACACAACCCGAGCTTTGCTCGGGGTTGTAGTGCAGACCGTGCACTGGGCAGGGTACCCCCACCCGGCGGGGCTGCGATTCGTCTCGTGCGTCGTCCAAGGGCTCGGCGCCATCCATGGAAATCTCCTAGCGGGCCAGTTTAGCCAACCGCGGCCAAGCCACGAGGTGAGAATGATCACCCACGCCCATCGAAAGCGGAACCGAGGGGAAAAGCGCTTTGCCAGGGTTTGCGAAGTCGGATCGGCCGCCAGGTCACAGGCAGATGGTGTGATTCTCCTGGCAGAGATCCTCTTCCTCGAGTTGGATCGTGGTGTGATCAACCTGGAACTGCTCTTGAGATACCGCCCTCATCCGCTCCAGGATGGCGCGCTGGTTCGGGGATTCGATGACGGCGTGGCAGGTCATGGCGTGGCGTCCGGAAGTGAGGGTCCAGACATGCAGGTCGTGTACGGACGCGACGCCCGGAACCCGTGTCAACTCATGACGCATGGATTCGACGTTGACGTGAGCGGGGGCTCCTTCCAGCAGAATGCCGACGGCGTCGGAGACGAGCCTCCAGGCGCTGACGCAGATCAGGAGCGCCACCAGCGAGCTGACCAGCGGGTCGGCCCAGTAGTATCCCCCCCACCACATGGCCACTCCGGCCAGAATCGCGGCCACCGATCCCAGCACGTCTCCCAGGACGTGCAGGAAGGCGCCTCGCAGATTGAGGCTGTCGTGCCGGTGGCCGTGGAGGATGCGCACACAGAACAGGTTGGCGATCAACCCGGCGGCGGCAATCGCCACCATTTCCAGGCTCTTGACCAGTGGAGGATTCAGGAATCGCTCGTAAGACTCCCACAGGATCGCCAGGGCGATGATCAGCAGACCGGTTCCGTTGGCCAGGGCCACCAGGATCTCGACTCGGAAATAACCGTAGGTTTTCTCGGGAGTCGCCGGCTTCCGGGTGAACCACACCGCGAAGAGGCTCAGGGTCAGAGCGGCGGCATCCGTCAGCATATGCCCGGCGTCGGCCAGCAGAGCCAGGCTGTTGGTCCAGAGGCCGCCGACGAATTCAGCCACGAGGAAGATGGAGGTCACAGCCAGGGCACGCTTCAAGCTGCGCGTTTGCGCCGCCCTGCCCTCGCTTTCGCAGAGATGCGGCCGCAGATGTGCCCCGCTCTGGCGCCCCTTCATGCCGTGACCTCGCGCAACACCCGGGCCGGAGCCGCCAATTCCCCGCCGTGCAAAGCCGAGTTGAAGCTCTCGAAGTAGAGAATGGCAGCCCTGCCCAAAAGAAACGTCCAGGCGCCCGCTGCCGAGATCGCGATCAAGCGCGCTTGGCGCGGGAAGCGCTCCCTCAAGCGATGTGCCCCCTGGCGCACCAGGGTGCCTGCAGCCAGCATGGGGATCAGCTCTCGGGCCCGGTCGCGGTTGAGCGGAAACCCGAAGGCCCGGGCAATCTTGAGCAACATTCCCGTCTGGATCGCCGTCAATGGCAGAAGATCGCTGACCGGTATCGGGATCGCCCCTACCAACCCGGAAGCCAAAGCCGCCTGTGTCACGACGCCTCCACAGATCCCTCGACGAAACTCCGGGAAGGTCTGGGTCAACGGGTAAAGGGCTCGCGACTCGGTCGCCACGATGGCGTCCAATAATTTGTCGATCGATGAGGAGGCCAAGGCCGAGACCGGAAACACGTTGACCTCGAGCGACTTCCTGGCGTTTCTGAGGGCCTCGGAGGGACTCTCCACCAGATCCATCTTGTTGAGAACCACCAGAATCGGTTTGTCCAGTCTCTGCAGACCGGCCACCATCTCAGTCGTGGACTCGGACACTCCATAGCGTCCGTCCAGCACCAGGAGGATCAGATCGGCCTCATCCAACTCATCCGGCGTTTTCTCGCTGCTCCGATACCCCAGGTATTCCTCCAACCCGTGGGTCTCGACGATGCTGAAAATGGGGTCGGCGGGCTCCAACTGCTTGCGGCGGATGGCTCTGAGCAGCGTGGCCTTTCCGGTCTGGGCCGGTCCGGTGATGGCGATTTTCACCCAATCCTGCGAGCGGATGTCCTTCCATTGGCTGCGGACCAACTCCAGGACGCGCTGCATGTTGTCCCCTTCCCGGGGCAGGCTCTCCACCACCCGTTTCAGGCGGTACCTGAACTCGGACGGGAAGAAGGCCAGCAGCTGCTCGAGGAAATCCAATACCTCTCCGGGGGCCAGGCCCCTCAGGTTTTCCAGAGTACTCGGTTGAGTCAGGCCTTGCATCGGTCTTTCCGTTCGCGATTCGACTGCTGCCGAACTGCCGGAGTCATTCTTCGGCCGGTTCGATCACGCGGTACGCGGAGGGCACGAAGCCCTCGTCTTCCCAGCGATAGCAGCCAATCCTGCCGGATCCGCTTCCGGCGATGATCCAGTAACTGACTTCCCGGTAGTGAAAGTCGGCCACATCACGCTTCGAGGGCTCGAGTCGCCCCCGCGGGTGCGAGTGGTACATGCCCAGAAACTGTCTCGATCGGCGCCGCAGCTCCTTGAAGAAGGCAATCAGGTCGGCCGGCGCGATCGAAAAAGCCACCGGGCTGTTTTCTTGATTCGTGGTGGGAACGGCTTCATCGATCACGCCGTCTCGACCCGACAGGAGCCCGCAACACTCCAGGGGAAACTCCAGACGGGCCTGGCGCCGCATCGTGTCCAACACTCCCGACCGCACTGACACTGGAAGCATCTCCATCATTACAACAGCCGAACCGGGTCGATATCAACCTGGATTTGCCGAGTCTTCTTCTTGTCGAGACTCGCCAGGGTGTCCCGCAAGACCTGATTGAGCTCGCGGCGATCGGTGGTCTTGATCAGGATCTGGTGACGGTAGTCGCGTTTGAGCCGCTCGAGGGCCGCCGGCGCCGGGCCCAGAATTCGCATCCTGGCCAGATCGGAGTGCTGGAGGCGGAAACTCTTCAGAGACTCCGCCAGCTCCTCCGCCCCCCGCCTGGACTCGTCGCGGTCGGGGCCCGAGACGACCAGGTTGGCCAAGGCCGTGAACGGCGGGTATCGAAAGCGTTTGCGAAACTCGATCTCACGGGAGTAGAAGGCGCCGTAATCCTGGGTGCAGGCATGCTTCAGGCTGTAGTGGTTGGGGTAGTGGGTCTGAATGACCACGTCTCCTGGAGACTCTCCCCGACCCGCCCGCCCGGCCACCTGAGTGAGCAGCTGGAAGGTTCGTTCGGCGGACCGGAAATCAGGGATCTGCAACCCCTGGTCGGCAGCCAGCACGCCCACCAGCGTGACCCCCGCGAAGTCGTGTCCTTTGGCGATCATCTGGGTGCCCACCAGGATGTCCGTCTGCCCGCGGGAGACGCGGCGCAGGATTCTTTGGACGCTCCCCTTGCGCCGAACCGTGTCACGGTCCATGCGGTCTACCCGCGCGTGGGGAAAGCGTGCCTGCAGATGAGCCTGGACCTTCTCCGTCCCCATACCGGCAAAGAACACGTATTCGCGCTGGCATTCCCGGCATTTTTCCGGTATCGACCGGGCATACCCGCAGTAGTGGCAGACGAGGCGATTGAACTCCCGATGGTGGGTCAAAGTGATGCTGCAGTTCTCGCAGGTCTCCGTGTGCCCGCAGCTGCGGCACAACACGCTCGTCGAGTAACCACGGCGGTTGAGCAGGATCATTGCCTGGTTCCGATTTCGCAAGGTCCGCTCCAGAAAGTCCCAGAGCAGCTCGGACAAAATCAGCCCTGCTCCGTGCTTGGCGAACTCCTGGCGCATGTCCGCGATGTGCACCGTGGGCAGGGGTCGCTCCAGAACCCGGGAACCGATGGAGGCCAGGCGATGGCGCCCGCGCTCAGCCGCCAGGTAGTAGGTCTCCAGCTGAGGAGTAGCGCTGCCCAGAACGACCGCCGCGCCTTCCAGCTTGGCCCGCATGAGCGCCGTGTCGCGTCCGTGATAGCGGGGATGTTCCTCTTGCTTGTACGACTCGTCCTGCTCTTCGTCGATGATGATGATCCCGAGCCGCTGGAGAGGGGCGAAGACTGCCGACCGGGTGCCCACCACCACCCGGCGCCGGCCCTCTCGAATCTGCCGCCACTGGTCGAAGCGCTCGCCCTGGCTGAGGCCGCTGTGCAGGATGGCCACGTGCTCCCCGAACCAGCCTCGAAAGAGCCGTGAAACTTGTGGCGTGAGCCCAATTTCGGGCACCAGCATGAGAGCTGACCGGCCCTGATCCAGTTCCCACCGAATGGCGTTGAGATAGATCTCGGTCTTGCCGCTACCCGTCACTCCATGGACCAGCAGGGACCGAAAACCCTCCTGCTGCTGCAAGGCTCTGATCTCGGCCAGCACCGACTGCTGGGCGTCTGTCAAGGGGTGTGGAGCCACCTCCTGCGCGGAGGGACGCCGCCAGGGGGAGCGCTCCACCTCGACCGTCTCGATGTGCGCGCAGCCCTGCTGGGTGAGGCGCTCCAGCAGCTGCCGGCTGCAGGCGGCCTGGCGCAAGAAATCCGACACCAGAACCGGCAAGCTGAGCTTCTCGAGCTGTGCCAGCACCTCGGCCTGGCGAGGGGTGAGATCGCCCCTGGGCCGGCCTGCCCGCACGATCGCCCGCTGACGGCGAGCGGGCCAGAGACGGGAGGCGTCTTGGGCTTCGGGAGTCTTGCGCGCCAGCAAACCCGGCGGCAACATGACCCGTAGGGCCTCTCCCGGGGGCGCCAGGTAGTAGCGGGCCAGCCAACCTCCCAGCTCCAGCAGCTGCGGGGACAACAGCGGCTCCTGATCGAGAACCTCTCCCAGCTCCTTCAGCTGCTTCGATTCGGGCACTTTCTCGGTGAAGCCGACGGCCAAACCGACCACCGAGCCCCGCCCGAAGGGGACCTGCACCCGGACCCCCGGCCGCACTGCCGCCATCCGGTCTGCGGAAGCCGTGTAGGCAAAGGTCGTGGGGAGAGGCAGCGGCACGGCGACCTCGACGTAGGTGGTCGAGTTTCGGGCCCGGTCGGATTTCACCCCTGGTAATACCTGGAGCCCAGCTCTTCCAACTTGGCGCGCACCTGCTTCATGTCCAGCCAGACCTCCCGCTTGCGGGCGGGCGAGCGCAGCAGGAACGAGGGGTGAAAAGTCGGAATCAGGAGCCGGCCTCGATACTGGAAAAAGTTGCCCCGCAACCGCGAAATCGGAGTCCTATCCTGAAGCAGGGTCTGCGCCGCGTATCGTCCCAGAGCCACGATGACCAAGGGATTCACACTTTCGATCTGGGCATGGAGGAAGCGCTGGCAGGCCTCCACTTCATCCGGCTCGGGGTCTCGGTTTCCGGGCGGGCGGCACTTGAGAATGTTGGCGATGTAGACCTCAGAACGGTCGATTTCGAACATGCTTCGAATGATCCGCGTCAGCAGTTGGCCGGCCTTCCCAACGAAGGGAACCCCCTGACGGTCTTCGTCCGCCCCCGGTGCTTCCCCGACGAACATCAGATCCGCCTGCCCATCCCCCACTCCGAAGACGATATGGGTGCGTGTCTTGCAGAGCTTGCAGCGCTGGCAGTCGCCCATTTCGTCGCGAATCTGTTCGAGTGCGGGCGGAGCGGGGGTCTCCCCGGCGGGGATCCGCAGGTGCGTGACCCCCAGGTCGGCGAAAAATTGGAGCTGTTCTGCCAGGCTCATCGAAATACCCTCTCCAAGTCGAGGTTTCAGGTGACGAAATCGGCTTCAACTATTCAGTATAAGAGACGGGCCTGATATTTCCCGGGCATACGGAGTCGGCGGCAGGCGCAGCCTTCATCGGACACCGAATTCCTCCAGCAGATGATCTCGGTTGCGCCAGCCGGGGACCTCCTTCACGTTCAGCTGCAGGTAGACCTTGGGTACGTCCAGCAACCGCTGAATCTCTTTGCGGGCCTCGGTGCCGATTTTCTTGATCATGCGACCGCCCCGGCCGATCACGATCTTCTTCTGGCCGGGCCGCTCCACGACGACGGAAGCGGCGATGTGCACGAAGCCCTCCTGGCGCCGAGATTCATCGAAGAGCTCGAGCTTCGTGGCGGTCGCGTAGGGCAGCTCTTTTCGAGTGTGCTGGAGCACCTTTTCACGAATGATCTCCGCTACCAGGGTGCGTTCCAACTGATCGGTGAACTGGTCCGCGGGATAGAGGAAGGGAGCCTCGGGGAGCCGGCGCTCGATGCTCTCCAGGAGGCCTTCCAGATTCTCGCCGCGGGAGGCCGAGATGGGGATGATTTCCTCGTAGATCCCAAACTGGTCGTAAAACTCGATGATCGGGAGGACCTTTGCCTTGTTGATCAGGTCCACCTTGTTGAGGGCCAGCAGGCGCGGCACCTCCACCGATCTCATCAGGTCGACGGCGTACTGCTCACCTTTCCCGTAGTTTTCCGACACGTCCACCAGGTGCACCACCAGGTCTACGCCCCGAAGGCTGTCGTAGACGGTCTCCATCATGCGTTCGTTGAGCCGGAAGCCGGGGCGATGGATGCCGGGCGTGTCGACGAAGACCATCTGGACGTCCCCGTCGGTGCGGATTCCCAGTATTCGATGGCGAGTGGTCTGAGGCTTGTCGCTGACGATGGCGATTTTCTCACCGATCAGCCGGTTCAGAAGAGTGGATTTGCCTGCGTTGGGCCGTCCTACCAGCGCCACCCGGCCACAGTGAGTCTTACCAGATTCTTCGGACATTGAGTGGTCTTCTCGCGAGGGGCGCTTTCAGGACCTGGGTTCGGGTTCGAGCCGGGGAGCTTCTTTCAGCGCCTTCTCGATCTGGTCCCAGATCAGACCGGCAATCTCGTTCTTGGGCAGCAGCTCGGACCGCACACACTTGCCATCGGGCCGAAGAATCGAGACACGATTGTCATCCGCCTGAAAACCCTGGCCCGGCTGGGAAATGTCGTTGGCCACGATCAGGTCGAGATTCTTCCGCTGCAGCTTGTCGCGCGCGTTGGCTTCCAGGGAGTCCGACTCGGCGGCGAACCCGACCAGAAACTGACCTTTTTTGCGCGCTCCCAACTCCTGCAGGATGTCCTTGGTGGGCGTCACTTCCAGTTGCCGCAACCGGCCCTCCCCCTTCTTGATCTTGCGGGGGCTGACCTGGGCGGGCCTGAAGTCGCACACGGCTGCCGACATGACCACGATGTCCGCCTCGGGGTAGCCATCCAGCACCGCCTGGGCCATGTCCGCCGCGGAACGCACCGGGACGAACTCGCATCCGGCGGGAGGGGACAGCTGGGTGGGGCCCGAGACGAGCGTCACCCGGCCCCCCCGGGCCGCCGCCTCGGCAGCCACGGCATACCCCATCTTTCCCGAGGAGCGATTGGAAAGGAATCGAACCGGGTCCAGGTCTTCGATGGTCGGTCCGGCCGTCACCAGGACCCGCCGTGAGTCCAGGCTCCGGCGACGGCCCAGCAGGCCGAGCACCTGCGCCACGATTTCCTCGGGCTCCGCCATCCGTCCCTCGCCCACTTCGCCGCAAGCCAGATAGCCGGCTTCCGGCTCCACCACCCGGACGCCGCGACGGTGAAGAATCTGCAGGTTCTCCTGGGTGGAGGCGTGCCGCCACATCTCGACGTTCATGCCGGGAGCCACGACGACGGGCGTGGTGGTCGACACGTAGAGGGTGCTCAGGAAGTCGTCGGCCAGGCCGTGGGCGAATTTGGCCAGGGTATTGGCCGTCGCGGGCGCCACCAGGAGCAAGTCGCTCTCTCGTGCCAAGGCGATGTGTTCGATGGCGGCGGACTGGTCACGGAAAAGGTCGGTGACCACGCGGCGGCCGCTCAGCTTCTCCAGCGTCAGCGGGGTGATGAACTGCTGTGCACTGGCGGTCATAACCGGCTGAACTTCACAGCCCTGCTTCTGCAGCAGGCGAAGAACCAGCGCCGACTTGTAGGCGGCGATGCAGCCGGTGATCCCCAGAATGACTCTCATTCTTCTTCGCCGTCTACTTCCAGAATCTCAAACGGAACCAACCCCTGCTCAGTCTCCTTCACGGCTACGAAGGCCGGCTTGCGCGACTTCGAGTCGAGCTTGGGCGGAGCGCCGTTCTGGAGTTGCTTGGCCCGCTCGGCGGCCACTAGAATGAACCGAAATTTGCTGTCGTATTCCTCGGGCACCTTGATGATCATCGATTTCTCGTCCCCCTCGTCACCTTTCAAACGTTGCCAGAATCGCGGCCGCCCGCTCGCTCCTGTCCGGAGTGCGGCAGCGCGCCGCTAAGACTATAGATTGTAACTCAGCCACGGACTTTTCGAGCTCTTCGTTGATGATGAGGTACTGATAGTCCCGGAAATGGCTCGCTTCCCGCCGGGCTACCGCCAGCCTCCGCTCAATGACTTCGGGGGTGTCCTGGGCGCGTTCCCGGAGGCGCTGCTCGAGGACCTGGGCCGAAGGTGGGAGGATGAAAATGCTCAGCAGATCGCCCCGAACCGCCGTGACCTGCCGGGCTCCCTGTACGTCGATGTCCAGCAGGACGTCCTTTCCAGCCTGCAGCCGGCGGCGCACGAACTCGGCACTGGTCCCGTAGTAATTACCGTGGACCCGAGCATGCTCCAGGAACGCCCCGGCCTGGATCATTTCCTCGAAACGGGCCACCGATACGAAAAAATACTGGACGCCGTCCTCTTCTCCCTCGCGGGGCCGGCGAGTGGTGTGGCTGACCGAGAACTCCAGATCGGGGACCCGGTCGAGCAGCCGGCGAGCCAGACTCGTCTTTCCCGAACCGGAAGGGGCGCTGATCACGATCAGCGTGCCGTTACTCGACATTCTGCACCTGTTCCCGAAGCTTCTCGATTTCCACCTTCCCCTCGACCCCCACCGCAGAAACCTCCGGGTTGGGCGACTTGGCGGTGATGGTGTTCATTTCCCGGTTCATCTCCTGGCAGAGAAAATTGAGGTTCTTTCCCAGACTCCCGCGCGCCTGGCGCAGCAACTCGCGAAAGCGTTCCAAATGCGAACGCAAACGCGTGATTTCCTCGCTGACGTCAGCCCGCTCAGCATAGTAGATCACCTCCTGGGCGAGGCGGCCCGGGTCGATGACCGCCTCGTGATCGAAGAAGTGCTTCAGCTTCGACTCGAGCTTTTCCTTGTGGTACCCCCTGAATTCGTCCTGGTGAAGCTCCAGGCGATCCAGGATGAGCGCCAGCACGTCCAGGCGAGCATTCAAGTCCTCGCTGAGGGCCTCTCCCTCCCGCTCGCGAATCTCCACGACCTGGCTCAGCGCCCGGTCGACGACTTCGAGAAGCTGCACCTCGATTTCCGGGGCGGAGAAATCCTGCTCCTTGGGAATCAACACCCCCGGCAATTGCAGAAGGGTGGACACCGTGAGATCACCCTCCACTCCCAGCCGGCGAGCCACGCCGGCCGCCGCCTGGTAGTTTTGGACGAGTGGCTGATTGATCTCGAATTGATCGCTGGAGTGGATGACCAACGTGAACTGGGCTTCCACCCGCCCCCGGTGCAGAGCACCTTCCAGGTGCCGGCAAACAGCCGGCTCCAAGCTCGACAACTCGCGCGGAAGGCGGGTCTTGAGATCCAGGAACCGGCCGTTGACGGTCTTGATCTCTACCCGCGCATGGGCCGCCCCCACCGGACCGCTCGCCTGCCCGTAGCCGGTCATGCTCTTCATGGCGGGGGATTCTAACAGGTGGAAGAGGGATGTGACACTGTGGACACCGGCCTCCTGCCGGTGACTCTCCCGGCAGAGTGCTCGGGCCGTGCGGGGATCGCCCTCACATTCCCCCAACGCGCCACTGAGCCCCGGGTCATCCCGGAGCCACGGCATGCTGCATCTGATACAACTCGCGGTAGACCCCGGAGCGGGACATCAGCTGCTGGTGGGTGCCGGTTTCCACGATGCGTCCCGCCTCCAGCACCACGATCCGGTGGGCCATCCGCACCGTGGAGAGGCGATGGGCGATGACGACCGTGGTTCGGTCCTTCATCAGATTGTTGAGGGCCCTCTGCACCAGCTGTTCCGAGGCGCTGTCCAGCGCCGAGGTCGCCTCGTCCAGGATCAGGATCGGGGCGTGTTTCAAGAGGGCTCGCGCGATGGCGATGCGCTGGCGCTGCCCCCCGGAAAGCCGCTGCCCCCGCTCCCCCACCACCGTCTCATACCCTTGCGGCAAAGTCCGGACGAACGAGTCAATGTAAGCCGCGCGCGCCGCTTCCTCGATCTCCTCCAGGGTGCAATCCTGGCGTCCGTAGGCGATGTTGTTGCGCAGGGTGTCGTTGAAGAGGAAGGTTTCCTGGCTCACGATCGAGATCTGCCGCCGCAGCGAATCCTGCCTGACCTCCCGCACGTCGCGCCCGTCGATCAGCAGCCGCCCCGACGTCACGTCGTAAAAGCGAGGAATCAGGCTGGCCAGCGTGCTCTTGCCGGCTCCGCTGGATCCCACCAGCGCGACGATTTCTCCCTGTGCGATCCGCAGATCGATCTGCTCCAGCGCCGGCCGCCCACCTTCGCGATCGTAACGGAACCCAACCTTCTCGAAACGAATCTCGGAATGAAAGGCGGGCATCGGCACGGCGCCGGGACGGTCCTCCAGATCCACCGGCGAATGCAGGAGCTCGAAAATACGCTGCGAGGAAGCAGAGGCCTGCTGGAAGTGCAGGTGCATCTGCGACAGCTTGCGAATCGGGTCGTACAGCTTGAAGAGAGCCACCACGAAGGACACGAAGGCGCCCACCGACACACCTCGTCCGATCTGATACTGCACGTAGAACAGAAAGGGCGCGAATACCAGATAGCCCAGAAACTCCATCAAGGGCGAGCTGAGCGCCGTGTAACGGACCGAACGCATCTCCACCCGGACCAGCTGGTCGGCCGTGCGGTCGAAGCGGCCTTTCTCGTAGTCC
>JBFKLX010000007.1:0-49499 GCA_041630155.1 Acidobacteriota bacterium | reverse complement strand
CCGCCCAGCCCGCCCCCACCACGGCGACTCTTCGAATGTTCCGAAGGCGCTCGGGACGTGCCCGGACCCGGTGCAGCCACAGAAGTCCCGCCTGCGCCGGGGCGCCGATCGCCAACACCCAGCAGACAATCGAGAGCGGGCTGTCGCTTCCCCAGGTATGCGCGGCGGCAAGAGCCAGGCCCAGGTATCCCCACCACACCAACCCGAAGCTCAGGAGGACGGCCAGCGCACCCCTGCGGTGAATGCTCAGGTCGAGGGCGTAGACACAAAGGATTCCGGAGCGGATCAGCAGGAAATCGTAGCAGAGGAAGAACAGGAGGAAGGCCGCCAGTGACCACCCCAAGCCCGGCGCCACCTGAACGGAGAGAACCCACGCTGCGCCGTGCAGGACCGCAATCGTGGGGGGAAAATAGTCTCGATCCAGGTAATCCCGGAACGCCCAAGGCCGGCCCAGGCCCAGCCGGGTGTTGAGGGCGGGGATGAGCAAGCCCCACGCGAAGGCCACCCAGAAATTCCTCGAGCCTCCGACCCAGCCCTGCCGAAGAACGACGGCGAACAGACCCAACGGGAGACCGTAGATCAGAAAGGTCCGGGCGAAGAAACCTCCCATAGGATCGAACACCTGGTTTCGCATCGCTGATCTGTGACCGCCACTCGAACTCGCCCGAGCCTCTCTTCGCAAAAAACGCAACCCTTCTGTCCGGGAATTCCATACAGCTATACCCGGAAGGCGGGATTTCGGCAACCCCCGGGCGAGCTGGCCGATCCTGGGGTCCATCCCGGGAGGTCATGCCACTGCCGTACACTGACCACGGTCGAACCTGCAGGCCCGGCCGCGTGGAGGAGGCCGGGTTGCCTATATAATGCTCTGCGGTGGAGAAAGAGATGAGTGAGACAACGACGAACGAGAAAGCATCCGAGGCCCCACGGGAGGACTCGAACAACGCCCACCAGGGCCTCGAGCTTCAGGACGGAGCCACGGGAGCGGCTTTCGAACTGGTCGACCTGGTGGAGGAGCAGCGGCGGATCGCGGCCGACCCGTCCCGCGACCTGCAGAGGCGGCTGGAGGCCTTTCAGGACATCCTGGATTCCCAGGTTGGCGACACCAATTTGGTCCGCGCCCGAAACGTCGAACGAGAAGTCAGCCTGCGGCAGATTTTCCTCAAGTTCGAAGGAGGCAACCCCACCGGTACTCAGAAAGACCGGATCGCCTTCGCACAGGCCATGGACGCCCTCCGGCGCGGTTTCGACACCATGACGGTCGCCACCTGCGGCAATTACGGAGTGGCTGTGGCCCTGGCCTGTTCGCTGGCGGGCCTTCGCTGTGTGATCCACATTCCTGAGACTTATCACACGCGCCGTGTCAAAGAGATGACCGAACTGGGGGCGGAGATCCTTCGGGCTGGAAGCGACTACGAGAACTGCGTCCAGATCTCACGCCAGAATGCAGTGCACCAGGAGCACTACGACGCCAATCCCGGTGGCGCCAATACGGCCTTGCAGTTGAGGGTCTACGGGGAAATCGCCTACGAAATCTACGACGAACTGCGGGACGCACCGGCCGTCGTGGCAGCTCCTGTTTCCAACGGGACGACCCTGGCGGGGATCTTTCAAGGTTTTCTGAGCCTGTATCGGAGGGGCAAGACCTCCCACATGCCGCGAATGGTCGCCGGCTCCTCGCATGGAAAGAACCCCATCGTGTCGTCCTTCCTGGCCGGCAGCCCCAGGTGCCTCGACCTGGAGCCGCGGCGCATCAAAGAAACCAGTATCAACGAGCCCTTGATCAACTGGCATTCCAGCGAAGGAGACGAAGCGCTGGAAGCCATTCGCCAGACCCGTGGCTGGGCGGGAAACGCCAGCGATCGCGAGATGTCGAGCTTCTCCCGACTGCTGCGCGAACGGGAGGGACTGCACGTACTGCCGGCTTCAGCGGCCGGGTTGATCGCCGTGATCGACCGCCACCGGCAGAAGGAGCTGGTCAACGACCGCTACGTGGTGATTCTGACCGGGAGAAGAGCATGACTGCCCAGCCGGACGGCAACGCCATTGTCTACTGCCAGGACAATTTCAACACGCCCAACGGTAAGACGGCGCATGGCCTGGTCCGCTTCACCCGCCGCTACCGCGTGGCAGCCGTCATCGACAGCCGGTGGGCGGGAAAAGACGCCGGGGAGGTGTTGGACGGCAAAGCCAACCGGATTCCGCTGGTGGCCACACTGGAAGAAGCCCTGCATCGAGCCGAGCAAGCGGGGATCAAAGCCAGCCACTTCGTGGTCGGTCTGGCTCCGGACGGCGGGCGCCTCAGTGCCGCTGCCCGCCAGGACATCCGGCGAGCCCTGGACGCAGGACTGCACGTCGACTCGGGGCTGCACGACTTCCTGTCCGAAGACCCGGCGTTGAGCCAGCTCGCCGACGCCAAGGGACTGTCCATTCGCGATGTCCGAAGACCCCCGTCCCGCGATCAACTCCACTTCTTCAGCAGTAAGATCGAGGAGGTCGATTCGCTGAAAGTCGCCGTGTTGGGCACCGATTCGGCTGTCGGCAAACGCACGACGGCCTGGCTGCTGGTTCAGGGCCTGCAGCAGGCGGGGCACACCGCAGAACTGGTGGGCACCGGCCAGACCGCCTGGATGCAAGGCGCCCGGTACAGCATTATTCTGGACTCCCTGATCAACGACTTCGTATCGGGGGAAATCGAGCATGCGGTCTGGAGCTGCTGGAAGGAGCAGAATCCTGAGGTAATCGTCCTGGAGGGCCAGGGCAGCCTCATGAACCCGGCCTACCCGGGTGGCTTCGAACTGCTGGCGGCTGGGCGACCCGACCTTGTGGTGCTGCAGCACGCGCCAGCGCGCAAGGAATACGACGGCTTTCCCGGCTACCCGCTGCACCCGCTTCCCCAGCAGATCGAGGCCATCCAATTGATCTCGGGCAAGCCCGTGGTGGCCGTGACCGTCAATCACGAGAACCTGACTCCGGAGGAAATCCGTCAGGCCTGCGCCCGCATCACCCAGGAAACCGGGCTTCCCGCCTTCGACGTTTTGATCGATGGCCCTCAGGCACTGGTGGCGTTGGTACGGCGACAGATTCGAACCCCGGCCGAGTAGCCCGACCGACCCCGCCCAAGACTGGAATCTCCATGAAATCCAAAGCAACACGAGAGGCCCAACGAAACCAGCCGCTGGAGATCCTGAAGGTCATCGACCGTTTGGAGGTGGGGCCTGTCCAACTCGAGAATTCACGGCTGGCCATGCCCTACCGGGTGACTCGAGGCCCGCAGACCCAGGAAACCGAGCTGCTCTACCGCTTCCCGGAAGAGGTCTTCGACCCTTCCGAGGCGGCCTCGCAAAACCTGGCTTCGATGATGGGCGCCCAGGTGGCGCTGAACTACTCCCTGTTTTGTGAGGAAATCGTCTTTCGCGGGCCTTTCGATGCCGCCGACCAGCGCTTCCTGGCTCGCATGGGGGAGAACACGGCGCGCGAAATCTATGTCAACAGGCTGCTGGCAGAAAACCCCTTTCTGGTCGGAGCTGCTGCTCGAATCGCGATCGAGAAGCGGCCCCACTACGGTCAGGCCCAATTCAGTTTTCCCAATTCCCCTGACAACGGGGGCGCGGACTGGACCGTAAACCACGACCGTTTCTCGGTGCTGAGCAGCGGCGGCAAGGACAGCTTGCTCAGTTTCGGTTTGCTCTCGGAAATGGGGCGCGAGGTCCACCCGGTGTTCGGCAACGAATCGGGGCGCCACTGGTTCACCGCCTTGAACGCCTACCGGCACTTCGAGAAGAACGTCCCGCACACGGCGCGGGTCTGGATGAACTCCGATCGGGTCTTTTCCTGGATGCTGCGGCGGCTCCCTTTCATCCGCGAAGATTTCGCGGATGTACGGGCCGACATTTACCCGCTCCGCCTCTGGACGGTGGCCGTCTTCCTGTTCGGGGTCTTACCGCTGCTGCGGCGGCGAGGGGTGGGCAACCTCGTCATCGGCGACGAGTACGACACTTCGGTTCGCACTCGGACTCACGGCATCACGCACTACGCCGGCCTGTACGATCAAAGCTTCTACTTCGATCACGCCCTGACCCGCTATTTCCGCGCCAAGGGCTGGAACGTGCGGCAGTTCTCGCTGCTCCGGCCGGTGTCTGAGATCCTGATCCAGCAGATCCTGGTGGAGCGCTATCCCGAGCTGCAGCAACATCAGGTGTCCTGTCACGCCGCTCACAAAGAAAAGGACCGCGTCCACCCCTGTGGAAAATGCGAGAAGTGCCGGCGCATCATCAGCATGCTCACGGCTTTGGGCGCCGACCCCAGCCGCTGCGGCTACCGGTCGGAACTGATCGGGCCGGGGCTGCGGGACTTCGTCCGGCGTGGAATTCATCAAGAGGCGGGCGGCGCTGCTCAACTCCTGTGGATGCTCTCGCAAAAGGGCTTGATCGAGTCGGATGCCAGAACGGTGCAGCCGCGGCCCGAGGTAATGCATCTCCGCTTCGACCAGACTCACTCCCCAGTGGACAACCTGCCATGCGGCCTGCGAAAACCGCTTTACACGATCTACCTCGAGCACGCCCGGGGGGCGTTACGTCGCCAGGGGCGCGCCTGGGTCGAATTCGACCCTCTCTCCGAGGCCTCGCTGAACCAGCCGTACCGCTTCGAGGTTCCCGCCGGCAAGCCTGGATCGAGTGGTGCGGCGCCACACCCCCACATTCTGGCGGAGATGACCTGGCCCGAGGCTCAGCAGTGCTTTCAGGAAGTAGACATCGCCCTGCTGCCGGTCGGAGCCATCGAACAACATGGCCCGCACCTCCCCCTGGACACGGATTCGTACGACGCCGATTACCTGGCGCGCGAAGTGGCGCGCAACTGCGGTGATCCCAAACCGCTGGTGTTGCCACTTCTGCCCTACGGGGTCTCCTACCATCACAACGATTTCAGTGGCACTTTCAGCCTCACCAACGAAACCATGGCCCGCCTGGTCTACGAAATCGGGATCAGCGCTGCCCGCAACGGGGTTTCCAAGCTCGTCATCATCAACGGCCACGGGGGGAATGCCGCCAGCCTCAACTTCGCGGCTCAAATGATCAACCGGGACGCCCACATCTTCGTGTGCGTCGACAGCGGCGAGACCAGCGACGTCGATGTCTACGCCATCACCGACACACCCAACGACGTTCATGCCGGAGAAATCGAGACCAGCACGACCCTGGCGCTTCGTCCGCATCTGGTGAAAATGAGCCAGGCTCGCCAGAGCGTGCCACGCTTTTCCAGCCGGTATCTGGATTTCACCTCCAAGCGAGCCGTCTCCTGGTACGCCTACACCCAGCGCATCTCTCCCTCCGGAGTGATGGGCGATCCCACCAAAGCCTCGGCCGAGAAGGGACGCCTCATCTGGCAGCTGATGATCGACAACCTCGTGAAGTTCGTGGAAGAACTCAAGCAGCTCACCTTGGAAGAAATCCACCAGAGGAAGTATTGAGTCGCCGGAGGCCGCAACCGTGCACATCGAACAGGTCCAGGCCCAGGCTCTCGAACTGAAGCTGCGGGAGCCTTACACGGTCGCGTACCAGCACTTCGAATCGGCGGCCAACATCTTCCTGAGGGTGGAGACAAACACCGGTGTGAACGGGTGGGGTTGCGCGGCCCCTGATGAGCACGTCACCGGTGAGACCATTCTGGAAGTCCTTCAGGTGCTGCACGAGGAGGTTCCAGAGATTCTGGTCGGCGGTGATCCGCTGCGCCGTGAATTCCTGCTGAAACGGATTCGCACCGAGCTCAAGACTCTCCCTTCCGCTTGCGCCGCAGTGGACATGGCCCTGTGCGACATCCTGGGGAAAGTCGCGGGTCTCCCCTTTTGGCGAATCCTGGGTGGCTATCGCAGCCGTATTCGCACCAGCGTCACAATCGGGATTCTCCCTCTGGAGGAAACCCTCGAGAGGTCCCGGCGTTGGCTGGCGGAAGGCTTCACCTCACTCAAGCTCAAGGGGGGCCTGGACGTCGAGGCCGACATCGAGAAGCTGCTGAAGCTGCGGGAGATGGCGGGTCCTGCTGTGGAGTTGCGCTTCGACGCTAATCAGGGTTACTCGGTGGAACAGTCGATCCATTTCGTGGAGTCCACCCGTCAAGCGCAGCTGGAGCTGCTGGAACAGCCCACGGCGACGGGGCAGCCGGACCTCCTGGGACGCGTCACGCGCAGCGTCCATCTACCCGTGATGGCCGACGAAAGCCTGCTGAGCCTGCGCGATGCCTTCCGGCTGGCGAAGAATGAAATGGCCGATATGGTCAACATCAAGCTGATGAAGGTGGGAGGCATATCCGAGGCTCTGCAGATCGACGCCGTGGCGCAGGCGGCGGGTCTGGAAACCATGGTCGGCTGCATGGACGAGGCCGCCCTGTCGATCGCTGCCGGACTGCATTTCTCCCTGGCTCGGCCCAATGTCGCCTACGCCGACCTGGACGGCCATCTGGACCTGATCGACGACCCAACCGCAGGGGCCGTGCTGTTGAAAGAGGGCTTCCTCTATCCCACCGAGAACCCGGGGTTGGGCTCCGAAGTGAGGCTCTAACCGGGCGTTTGCTACTGCTCCGCGCGGCAGGCGTGTCCGGCCAGTTCGTCGAGGACTTATCCTTGACCTCGCTCTCAGAACCTGCGACAACAAGAAGAAGTGATCGGCGCGGTTGCGGGCGACATCATCGGTTCGCTATTCGAAGGCTTTCCCATCAAGACCAAGCAGTTCCCTCTGTTCCCCGAAGGGTGCCGGTTCACGGACGACACCGTGCTGACCGTTGCGGTGGCCGACTGCCTGTTGCACGGCTTGGACTACATCGACGTCTTTCAC
The DNA here is from genome assembly GCA_041630155.1 of Acidobacteriota bacterium. Classification (GTDB taxonomy): domain Bacteria; phylum Acidobacteriota; class UBA6911; order RPQK01; family JANQFM01; genus JBFGHG01. The sequence goes on along the minus strand of JBFKLX010000007.1, from coordinate 42,669 downwards.
GAGTATTTTCACCGCCACCCGGACGCCGGGTATGGCGGAAGCTTCATCTCCTGGGCCTCCGAGCGCCAGAGAGCGCCCTACAACAGCTGGGGCAACGGCAGCGCCATGCGAGTCAGCCCGATCGGCTTTCTGCTGGACAGCGAGGAAGAAGTGCTGGAGGAGGCCCGACGGAGCGCCCAGGTCACCCACAATCACCCGGAAGGGATCCGAGGCGCTCAAGCCACGGCCCTGGCGGTGTTTCTGGCTCGGCAAGGAGTGCCCAAAGAGGAGCTGCGGCTCCAGATCGCGGAACGCTTCGAGTACGCTTTGGCGCGGCCACTGGACGAGATCCGCGCCCACTACCAGTTCGACATCTCCTGTCAAGGCTCGGTCCCGGAGTCCATCATCTGCTTCCTGGACTCGACCGACTTCGAAGACGCCGTCCGAAATGCCGTCTCTTTGGGCGGGGACACCGACACCATGGCCGCCATCGCGGGCGGGATAGCGGAAGCTCACTACGGGGGAGTTCCCGAGGAGATCCACCAGAAAGCCTTCTCCTTCCTTTCGGAAGACTTGGCCCAGGTGCTGCGTCTGGCCGAGCAAAGGGTACGCGGCATCAACACCTGAGCCTTCCCGCCGCCGCCGGCACCCGAGTAGTGTTTTTTCACGCGATCTGCCGGGAGTCCCGGGACACGTAGAGCGCCCACCAGATGAAGACGGGCTGGAGAAACGGACGCAGCCAGTAATACCAGCGGCCGAACTCCAGCCCCTTCACGGTATCCCCCTGGATTGCCACCTCGAGATTGGCCACCACCAGCAGGGCCAACAGCAACGCCAGACCCAGCCCCGCCCAGCGGCGCAAGTCGGGGAGCCCCAGTTTCCGGTGCCAGGCCAGGGGAACCAGCAGGCCGAGCGCCCCGCACAACTCGGCGGCTCCCGAGAGATAGACCAGTTCCCTGCCCCAAGCGCCCAGAAAGCCGGGAATCATGGGCAGATAGCGCCCGTCGGTGTTGAGGAAGTGGTCGACACCGGTGAACAGAAAACCGCCGGCCAGACCGTGCCGCATGGCTGCCCGTACCTCGGCGCCCCGCCGGAGCAGCCGCTGCGCGAGGTAGGAGAGAAGGCTCAGCAGGGAGATCAAGACCAGGAAACTCACGGCCTCTGAGGGGTCTGGACGGAGCTCAGGAGGCGCGAAATGAAGCCATCCAGCGCCCCCCGCTCGATCCACCGGACCACCACGACCAGGTCATGATCCCAGTCGACGTAGATGGCATTGGTTCCCGCACCCAGGTGGGCAACGCCGCCGGGGCCGGCGCTGGGGACGGCCCCGTCGCCGTTGCTGTTCAAAAACCAGTTCATGAAGCCGTAATTGGGGTTGGCCGGGGTGGGGGTGGAAGCCAGTTCGATCCACCTCTCCGAGAGAATGCGCTGGTCTTTCCATCGTCCCCGCCGCAACAGCAGGATGCCGAACCGCGCCATGTCCCGCGCGCTGATGAACATGCCGCCGCCCCAATGGCCGCCGCCGCTGACCGATTGCATCTTCGACCCGTCCAGCTCGATCCAGGAATTACGGTAGCCGTGCCAGCGCCAAGTGGGAGAGGCGCCGATGGGCTCCATCACCAGTTCCCGCAGGACCTGGGGCAAGGGCCGCCGCCAGACGTGCAGCGCCGCCAGCGCCAGCAGGTTGACCCGGACGTCGTTGTATTTCCAGCGTGTCCCTGGCTCGTGCAGGGGGCGCTGGGGCCATTGCGAGGAGTCATCCCCTTCCGGCCGGTCCATCCAATCGGCCTTCCCCCACAATTCTCCTTGCCAGTCGGAGGTCTGGCGCAGCAGATGGTCCCAGGTGATCCCGGAATTGTGAGGCGAGTCGAAGTGCCCGGTGAGGACCGAGTCGCCCACACGGTCGTTCGGGTCGCGAATCAGCCCCCGGTCATAAGCCAGTCCCACCACCGTGGAAAGAAACGACTTGGTAACGCTGAAGGTCATGTCGACGCGCCGCGTGGGCCCCCACTCCGCAACCAGGTACCCATGGCGGACCACGATGCCGCTGGGGTCTCCGCGCCGCTGGGTGGGTCCCACGATATCTCCCGAGGGCTCACGGGAAAAGCTCAGTGCGATCTGCACCGTGAGATCGCGGTCACCGCGGCTCTCGTTGGCTACCGCAAAATCGATCGCCGCCTGCAATTTCCCGGCGTCCAGGCCGGCGGCTTCAGCGTTGCGGCGCTCCCAGTGGTGCCGCTCGGGAAAGTATTCCTGCTGCGCCGCCAGAGAGGTCCAGACACAAAGCCAAATTGCCGCCGAAACGACCCAGTAGACCGACACCCGGTTTGGAACGCTTCTCACCGATCCCATTTTGAGTGAATTCATGATCTTCCCCTTGAGTAGAGCCAGGGTAAGGATTCCACATTCGGAACTCAAGCCGGCTCCCCATCCGTCTCAGAGCGGCCAGAAATAGGGGACCAGCACGAGCAGGATCGCCAGGTTGAGCAGAGTCAGTGGGAACCCCACCTTGACGAAGTCGCGGAAGCGATACTTGCCGGCATTGAACGCTAGAATGCTGGACGGCTCGAATGGTGTGATGAAGGAGATCGAGGCGGACAGCGTAATCAGCACCGCAAAGGTTCGCGGATTGGCGCCGATCTGCTCGGCAGTCGTCAGCGCCACGGGCAGCATGACCAGGGCAGCGGCGGCGTTGGACATGGGCTGCGTCAGCAGAATGGTAATCACGGCGAAGCCCGCCAGCAGGACGCTCGGACCCAGCGGCAAAACCAGATCCACCAACCGGCTGGCGAGCCAGTCAGCCGCTTCCGTCTTTTCCATCGCCAGGCCCACCGAGGTCATACCGGCGATCAGGACGATCAGGCGCCAGTCGATGAACTGGTAGGCCTCTTCGGCCGAGACACAGCGTGTCACGATCACCGAAACGGCCGCCAGCAGGAACGCGATCGAGAGGGGCAGCAAGCCCAGTCCGGACAGCAAGATGGCGCCCAGGAAAACGGCCAGCGCCAAAAGACCTTTGCGCTTTCCGCCAGTGAAGTGGTCCGCTTGATCCAGCAGCCAGAGCTCTCCCTCCTGCCAGAGCGATCCCAGGCGCTCCCGGCTGCCCTGCAAGAGCAGAACGTCTCCCACCTCCAGCGGCATCGCCCGGATCCCTGTCGGAAAGGCCTGGCCTTTTCGGTACACGGCCAGCACGGTCACCCCGAATCGGGAACGAAAACTCAGGTCTCCCAGGGTCCTTCCCAACAAACCGCAGCCCGGGCTGACCAGCGCCTCCGCGACGCGGACGTCGGCCGAGACCAGGTCGGAGTCCTCGACTGACGAGTCGAGTATCCGCAGGCCCGGCAAATCCCGCACCCGCAGCAACGCCTCTCGCGATCCCTTCACGATGATCACGTCACCCTTCTTCAGGCGGGTCTGCGAATTCGCCAATTGGGTGTCGCTTCCGCGCACCACCTCGAGCACTGTGGCCCCGCTGCCGGGCAGCTCGGTCGACTCCAAGGGCACCCCTAGCAGGGGCGAGGCGGCGGTTACGCGTACCTCCGAGAGAAACTCCTTCATCTGATACTGTTCGGTGAAGCTCTCCTCGCTCTCGCCCGGCAGCAAGTGCCGTCCCACCAGGATCATGTACAGGAGGCCGCTGGCCATCAGCACCACTCCCACCACCGAGAATTCGAAGAGGCCGAAGGGCGGCATCTTTACTTTCTGCAGATAGCCGCTAACGGCGACATTTGTGGACGTCCCGATGAGGCTGCAGGTGCCTCCCAGGATCGAAGCGAAGGCGAGCGGCATCAGGAGCAGCCGGGGCCGAATGCGGTTGCGGCGGCAGACCCCTAGCACGCCAGGGAGAAAGACCGCGGTGGCCGTGGTGTTGTTCATGAAGGCGGATGCTGAGCCGGCCGAGAGCATCACGGTCATCAGCAGCCGCACCGGCGTGCGGCCGCCGAAGCGCGCGATCAGCGAAGCCAGCGATTCCATCACGCCGGTCTTCAGGAGAGCTTTGGAGAGGACGAAAATCGAACAGAGAATGATGATGATGTCGTTGGCGAATCCGGAGAACGCTTCCTGGGGAGTCAGCGTCCCAAAGATCACGAGCGCCAGCAGCACCAGCAGCGTGACCACATCGATCGAGAGCCACTCGCCCGAGAAGAGGATCACCGCCGCCACGAGCAATCCCAGGACAAAGGCGATCTCCCACGTCATCGGCTCAATCTAGGAGAATTCGAGCCGCCGGTTCAAGAGCAATCGGCCGCGGCCCGGTGTTCGTCCGCACCCCCGGGAAAACCTCCGTCACCGACCGAAAGACTCCCACAGTTGGGGGATCTGACCCGCCCATAGCGGCGGCTCCCCGACGCTTCAGAGCTCCAACTCATTCTCTGTCAATCGCTTCCGGCATCGGAGCCGAAATTGGTTCTGGAGTTGCCTCAGGACATGCCGATGACGAGCACGACAGTGAAAGTGGCAGAGAGAAAGCCGATCTCGAGAGTGCCGGCGACCGCTTGGAGGCGCAACTTTTTCGCCGGATTCTGGCACCTTGCGGATCCCAAGATTTCCCTGGCTTCGATGTCTTCGCTCTTTCTGGGAGCCTGTGCGGCGGCGGCCGAGGGGCCGCTGGCCTGGCGCTGGCTGGGCCTGACGGTCCTTTCGATCTTCTGCATCGAAGTGGCCAAAAACGCCTCAGGCGACCTGATCGACTTCGACCGGGGCGTCGACCAGCGGGTGGCTCCCCAGGACAGGAGCCCCTTCTCCGGGGGTAAGCGGGTGCTGGTCGATGGACTCCTGAGCCGGCGCCAGACAGCGGGCATCGCCGCCGTCTTTTACGCCTTTGGGATCGCCGGTGGACTGGCCATCGCCGCCTGGCGCGAGCCGGACGTACTCTGGTTGGGAGTTCTGGGAGTAGGCTGCGCCTTCTTCTATCACGCTCCACCCCTGCAACTCTCCTATCGGGGGTGGGGAGAAGCGGCCGTGGCTCTCTGCTACGGCCCCCTGATCGCCGCCGGCGTGTTCCTGGTGCTGCGCGGCACCATCACACCCCCAATCGTGTTTGCTTCCCTTCCCCTGGGATTGCTGATCGCCGCCTTCCTCTGGATCAACCAATTCCCCGACTTTCAAGCCGATCGGGCGGCGGGAAAGCGGAACCTGGTGGTCCGGCTGGGGCGGCGGCGCGCCGTGCGAGGTTATGCCGCACTCTTGGCACTGGCAGGCGTCCTTCTGGTGCTGGCGCACCTGGCGGGCACGCCATCCGGAATCTGGTGGGGTGCGCTGGCCCTCGCGCCGCTGGCGCCGGCGCTACACCGGCTGTGGCGTTCCGCGGAGACGACCCCCAGGCTCATCCCCGCCCAGGCTCTGACACTCCTCGGGTTCGTTCTCTACTCGCTGGGGGCGGGTCTGGGGTGGCTGTTTTGAAGAGGACGTGGAGCCGTGCCGACACTTCTCAAGGTTTGAGCAACCCCTGGCGTTGCCATTCCTCCAGTTGCAGCTGGATTTGCCCGGCCGCTTCCCCATTGGGGAACCTCTCCAGGTGCACCTGTAATTCGGTCGCGGCTTCCGGGATTTTTCCGCGACGCGCCAGAACCAGGCCCAGGGCGTAGTGAATTCCGGGGTAGTTGGAAGCTTCGTTGCTGGTCTTGACGGCTTCGAACGCCTGCTCGGCCTGCTCCAGATGATCCATGTAGTAATGGGCGACACCAGAGGAGAAGCGCGCCTGAATAGCGTAAGGATTCAGCTCCAGGGCACGATCGAGCAGCTCCGAAGCGGCCGGCCACTGCTTTTGATTCAGCTCCAGTTGGCCCAGCGCAAGGTAGGGTGGAATGAAATCCGGATCTTGGGTCAACGCCTCCCGGAACGCCTGCCGTGCTCCCGGCCAGTCCTCCCGCGTCCCGTGAATCTTGCCGAGCAGATGCCAGGCCTCGGCGAACTCGGGGAAGATTTCCAGGGCCCTCTCGAGCTGCTCCTGGGCCTTGTCCAGGTCGGGCTTTTCTTTGCCCAGCTCCTTGGACGCCTTCTGAAACGCCTTGCGGGCCTTCTTGGGAGCTGCCAGGGTCTTGACGCTCACCAGGGTACCCTGGACTCCGTCGCGGCGTTCGATCACCAGAGTGCCCACCTCGGGGCTGTCCAGCGGAGAACGCATTCCCAGGCGTATCGCACGGGCTCGGTAGCCGCCGTGAGCCAGCCGGATCTCGCAACCGGAAAGATTGATGGGACGGGTCCGGTCGGAGGTGGCAAACGGATCCGAACCGTCCAGAGTCTGATCAGTGGCCGAACCTGGCGGCCCCAGCGCGACTCGTGACATCGAGACGTCGAAGGAGCTGAACTCGTGCGCCCCGCCCAGCTGGAAGCCGAATCGGCCATTGACCGAACTCCAAACCTGGCTGCGGGGGCTGCCGTTGCAGCGCAGCTCCACCAGCAAGGGTTCCGTGACGCTCGAGCCGTCGGTGTATTCCACACTCCCGGACAAGAAAATTATGCGAGGTTGCTGGCGCTCGGGACGGCGTGTCTGCGGCGGCGCAGGGGTTCCACGGCCCGGAGGAGTGGCGGGAGGCGTCGGAGGCTGCGGCTTTTGCCCCTGCGCTTCCACCAAACCCAATTGTAGTCCGAGAACCACCAGCAGAAGACCGGTTGGTTTTCGCATCTGCTCTCCCAGGATCCGATCATACCCCTGGACGCCCCGTTTGACCAGTCCGGAATTGGACAGGCAAACCGTGGGTCGACGGGCTTCCCGGGGGACCCGCCAACCTCCGCCCGGGAGGCGTGGCAATCATGACTGCCCGCCGCATCGGGGCACCGCAAGGCGAGCTCTGGTGTGAAATGAGGTTCGGCAAGCTGCCGGTCAGCTCGGTTTGTACTGGCCCAGGGAGGCAGCCAGCGTCGCCAGCACCAGGATTGCCACCCAGAGCAGGCCGCCCTGCTGCGGGAGCCGCCGGACCAACACGATGATGGCCCCCAGAGCCAACCAGATCAACAGCTTCAACGCCACCCACAGCTCTAGGCCGTGGCCCAAACGGGCCAGGAGTCCAAAGCCCGCCACCAGGACGATCAGCAAGCCGACTCCGTGGAAGAGTCCCGCTCGTTTCTTCCATTGCTGCTGCTGATCGGCCGGAATCGAGTTCGCGACCAGCGAGCCGCTGACGCCCATGAGCACCATGAAGACTCCGAGCAGGTGCAAGATTTTGTACAGGGAGATGGAAATCATAAGGGACCTGTGTGGTACGAGTGAAAAGGTGGCCGCCGCGTCAGAAATAACCCTCCAGCAGGAACGTCAGTTCTCCCCCGGTTTCGACGACCACGACGCCGAAGACGGCGCCCTTGGTGGAGCGCACGGCAAAACTGCAGGCCCGGTCGAATCCGGTCCGGGGCAACTCATGCGTTTGATTGAGAATCCGGAAGTTTTTTTCGGGCAACTGCTGCTGGAAGAAACTGACCAGATCCGAAAAGCTCTGGCCCGTCACTTTGAGCTTCAGGGAGCGGTGATGACCGCGGGTCTCGCCCGACTCGACCGACGTCCCCTCGGGCACCGGAAAGCCTTCGGGCAAATCGTCCAGCGACAACCCGGCCGGCTCCGCCGCGGGCGGGCCCGCGTTGGGCTCCTGGGCGGAGGCCGCCGAAACCAGCAGCAGGGCCACCATCAGGCACCATCCAGCCCGCCGAGCCGTGCGACCCGCGCCGGGCAGGATCGAGATTCGCTTGCTCAAGATCCGATTCCCCACGGAGAAAAGTACATCAGAATTCCCAAGATGACCGCCACGACCAGCAATGACAATACCACATCCATGCGGTTCCAGCTGGCTCGGGAACGGTGCCGATCTTCCGCCACGGTGGTGGCGTAGGTCAATCCTCGGATCTGCTCCTCGTCGGGTGGCCGGGTGAGCAAACTGACCGAGACCATGATCCCGATCGAGACCACGAACAGGAAGATGGCGAAGTGCAGGAAATTGATGTCCGCAAACCAGTGCAGGACGCCACTCAGGTGATGCTTGTTCAGTTCTGCCACCAGCCGGGCCATTCCCAGCATGAATCCGCCCACCAGAGTCGCCAGGGCGGCGGCGGTGTTGACGCGCCTCCAGAAGAGTCCGATCAGGAAGACGGCTGCGATGGGCGGCGCGATGTAGGCCTGGACGCTCTGCAGGTAATGATAAAGCTCGCCTGAGATGTTTCGCATCACGGGGATCCAGAGTATGCCCAGAACCACCACCACTGCCGTGGCCAGGCGCCCCACTCTCACCAGCGTCCTCTGAGACGCTTGGGGGCGGACCTTCTGATAGATGTCGATGGTGAAGAGGGTCGAACAGGAGTTGAAGACAGCCGCCAGCGAGCTCATCAAAGCCGCCAGCAGGCCCCCGGCCACGAGTCCGCGCAGCCCTGCCGGCAACAGCGCCCGCACCATGGTCGGAAAGGCCTGATCCGACTCGGGCAAATCCATCTGGCCCGACTTGGCCAGAGCGAAGGCGATCAAGCCGGGGATCATGAAGATGAAGAAGGGGAGCAGCTTGAGATAGGCCGCAAAAATGGACCCGCGCCGAGCCTGGGTCTCGTTTTCAGCCGCCAGCACCCGCTGAACGATGTACTGGTCGGTACACCAGTACCAAAGCCCCACGATGGGGGGCGCGAAGATCATGCCCGTCCAGGGAAATTCCGGATGGTCTGCCGGCAGGAACATGTTGAAGTGCTGACTGCCGGCAATCTCGATCAGCCGGTCCCAGCCCCCCAGGCGTGACAGGCCCGCCACCGTGACGGTCACCGAGCCGGCGATCAGGACCATGGCCTGCAGGGTCTCGGTGTAGACGACGGCGCGGAACCCGCCCAGAACCGTGTACAGCCCGGTCAGAATGACCACCACCAGCGCCCCGGTCCAGAACTCGATGCCCGTCAGGGCCTGCATGACAACGGCTCCGGCATAGACCGTCACCGAGACCTTCGTGAGAACGTAGCCGACCAGCGTGATCAGGGACAGGAACCAGCGCGCCGACGGCGCATACCGGCGCTCCAGGAACTCGGGCATGGTGAACACCCGGCTGCGCATGTAAAAGGGCACGAAGACCCACCCCAACAGCAGCACCAGCCAGGAATGCAGCTCGTAGTGCCCCAGCACCAGGCCGCTCTTGGCGGCCGTGCCGGCCAGTCCGACGATGTGTTCCGAGCCTATGTTGGACGCGAAGATCGAGGCCCCGATGACGAACCAGCCGACGTGCCGTCCGGCCAGGAAGTAATCAGCCGCGTTTTCCTGCCCCTGACGGACCACCCACCAGGCGATCCCCAGCAGCACCATGAAGTACGCCGCGACGACCAGCCAATCCAACGTTTCAAAAGCAGTCATACCTCCCCCAGCTCAGCACTCATGGGCGACCTGTTTGCCGTTCCGCGTCGACGATGCTGCAACGGCGCCCTCTATCGGTTGCGACCTCGCCTGATGAGATTCAACCCGCACAGGCTGCCGTGCTCCACCGGCCAAAGCACTTAGAACCCCGATCCATAAATACAGCGACGTATGTTGCGGGCGTTTCCAAGCAGCAGCCGGCCCGCGGAAACCGAGTGGACCACCCTGCTCCGAGGCACCGGGCACCTGGGGGCTCGCCCGCCACCCTTCGGGCGCACGGGGGTCTCGGGCGATCTCTTTGTCGTTGGTCGTCGACGATGCTCCAGCATCGCCTCCTCCTCTCTTCGCCACCTCGCCTCGAGAGCCCCGCCCGCAAACGTCACCGTATTTACGAACCGGAGCACTTAGGAGCGCGGAATCAGCGTTGCTCGACGGTCAGCCGAACCGAGGCTAGACGGGTCGAGCTGCCGCCGACCATGACCTCGAATTCCCCGGGCTCCACCACGCGCTGAAAGTCTTGATTCCAGAGTGCCAGATTCTCCGGCGACAGCTCGAATTCCAGCTGCTTCGAGTCTCCCGCTTCCACCCACACCCGCTGGAAGCCCTCGAGCTGTTTCACGGGACGAGTCACCGAAGCCACCAGGTCCCGCACGTAGAGTTGAACGACTTCCTCGCCCGCTCTCGGCCCGTTGTTGGTCACCCTCACGCTGACGAGGGCACTTCCCGCCGGGCCGATTCTCTCGGGGCTGACCGTGAGAGCGGAGTAAGAAAAGGTCGTGTAGCTGAGGCCATGGCCGAAGGGAAACAAGGGCTCGTTGCTGGCGAACAGATAGCCGCGCCGCGCCGTCGGCTTGTGAAAATAGTAAGCGGGAATCTGCCCCACTGAGCGGGGAATCGTCACCGGCAGGCGGCCGGCCGGATTGACGTCCCCGAACAGCACCTCTCCCACCGCGGTACCCCCTTCCTGTCCTAGATACCAGCCGTCCAGGATGGCCGGCACTCGCTCCGCAATGAAGTTGACCGCCAGGGGCCGCCCGTGCAGGAGCAGCGCCACGGTCGGGGTTCCGGTCTCCAAAACCGCCTCCACCAGCTGGTTCTGCAGCCCCAGCAGTTCCAGGCTGTCCCGGTCACCCAGGTGGGTGTTGGAGTAGGCCTCGCGGCTGGTGGCGTCATTGCCTCCCACGACCAGCAGCGCGGCATCGGCCTCCCGGGCCACCTCTGCCGCTTCCCTAATCCGTTCCCGGTCGGCGGCCGGATCGCTCAGTTGCACCTCGTCGCTCCACCAGTCGTCGCCCTCCTGGGTGATGTGGCAGCCCTCGGCGTAAGTGACCTCGAGGGCGTTTCCCGCCAGACGGCGAACGCCGTCCAAAACCGAGACGCAACGCCCGGGATCGTCGCTGTAACCCCCCAGCAGGCAGCCGCCCGCATTGGGGCCGATCACCGCCAGCCGCTCGACCGCGTCCCGATCCAGAGGCAGGAGCGAGCCCTCGTTTTTCAACAGAGTGATCGCCTTGCGGGCAGCTCGCAGGGCCAGCTCCCGGTGCGGAGCCTGGTTGACGACCGACTCGGCCCCATCCGGATCGACGTACGGATCGTCGAAGAGGCCCAGGGAGAACTTGGCTTCCAGCAGTCTGCTCACGCTGCGATCCAGGGTCTGAGCGGCCACCCGTCCCTGCTCCACGAGAGATGCCAGGTTCAGGTACCCCAAAGGCTCGGGCAACTCGATGTCGACGCCCGCCTCCAGGGCCTGCCGGCCCGCCTCGTCCGCGTCGGAGGCGACTCGGTGCGCGTCATGCAGTTGCCCGATCGCGAAGTAATCGCCCACGATGGTCCCGCGGAATCCCCACTCCTGGCGGAGCAAGCGGTCCAGGAGCCAGCGGTTGGCGTGGGCCGGGATTCCGTCGATCTCGTTGTAGGAGGCCATCACGCTGCGCACCCCGGCCTCCCGGACGGCGGCTTCGAAGGGGCGAAGGAAGGTCTCGCGCAGATAGCGTTCCGAGAGGTAGGCGGGCCCGGTGTTGGACCCCGACTCGGGCTGGCCGTGGGCAGCGAAGTGCTTCATGGTGGCCATCACGTGACGTCCGTCGATCGCCGGCCCTTCACCCTGGAAGCCTCGAATTGCGGCCACCCCCATTCGGGAAACCAGGAAGGGGTCCTCGCCGTAGGTCTCCTCGAACCGGCCCCAACGGGCGTCCAGGGCCAGGTCGAGCACCGGGGTCAGGGCCTGATGTCCTCCCCGCGCCCGCATTTCCAGAGCGGTAGCCTCGAAGACGCGGCGCACGAGTTCAGTGTCCCAGGTCGACGCTAGTGCGATCGCCTGCGGGTAGCTGGTCCCGCCCGGCGCCATGTGCCCGTGCAGCCCTTCTTCGTGGAAAATAGCCGGAATCCCCAGACGGGTACCCTCGACCAGGAATCGCTGGATGGAATTCGTATAGAGGGCGTTGCGGCGCGGTTGCTTGGACTCGCTGGGCCGCGCGATTTGTCCCATGCCGTGGCGCAGCAGCGGCGCAGCCTTGGTGGAGTCGAAGTCTCCCTGATCGTCCAGCAGCTGCTTGCCTCGAAACGGCGCGTTGATGCCCACTGCCGGCCACAGGCAATGTGTCTGGGCCACCTTTTCTTGCAGGGTCATCCTGGCCAGCAGGTCACTCACCCGCTTGCTCGAGGGCTGGCTAGGGTCCTGGTAGACGGCTCGCTCCTGCAGCGCTAGGCTGAAAACGCCCGAAAACGCAGCAGTCAAAACCCCCCCTGCAAGCAACGGGATCATCCAGGATCGAGTTCGAATCGACAATCGAGTTTCCCTCACCGCGTGACCTCTTCCCAGCCGCGCCGCGTGAGGTCCCAAAAGATGACGGCACCAGCCGCCAGCGCCACCAGGAACAATCCCAGAGCGGTACCCAGGTGGCCGAGTATCAGATTGCCCGTTCCAAAGAGGGTGGCATACACGAGGACGATCCCCGCCAGCCAATCCAGGAACAGCCAGGCGTAGCCGGAATCGGGCCGGACATCCGGGACATCCCGCTCCACTTCTCTCCAGCCGATGCCCCCCGGATGAACCCGCCGGTAAAACCGAACCAGGTGGGCGCGATCCACGGGCCGAGTCAGGAAAGTGACCGACACCCACACCAGGGTGGTGACGCCCACGATGTAAAAGAGCGACTCGGGAAATGCGATCGAGGTGAAAAACCGGATGTAGGCGTAGGCGAAAAACGGCGTGATCGTGGCGGCGATTTCGCTCCAGGCATTGATGCGCCACCAGTAGAACCGCAGGATCAGGACCAGCCCCAGGCCCGCCCCTGCCTCGATGACGAATTGCCAGGCTCCGGAAATGGTCTGGATGATCAGAGTGACCAGAACCGACGCCACCATCATCAGCAGCGTGGCGAGTCGCGAGACCGTCACGTAGTGGGAGTCGGACGCCTCGCTGCGGATGAAGCGCTTGTAGAAATCGTTGACCACGTACGAGGTACCCCAGTTCAGATGGGTCGCGATCGTGGACATGTAGGCCGCCAGAAAAGCCGCGACCAGCATCCCTTTCAGTCCCGCGGGCAGGAAATCCCGCATGGCGTAGATGTAGCCGAGCTTCTTGTCCTCCGGCGCCAGGTCGGGATAGAGCACCAGCGTGGCCAGTGCCACCAAAATCCAGGGCCAGGGCCGCAAACAGTAGTGGGCCAGATTGAACCAGAGGGTGGCCAGCAGGGAATTCTTCTCGTCCTTGGCCGACATCATCCGCTGAGCCATGTACCCGCCGCCGCCCGGTTCCGCCCCCGGGTACCAGGCCGCCCACCACTGCACGAAGATGTAGGCGATGAAGGCGCTGACGCTCAGCGCCAGGGCGCTTCCCGCCACACCCTCTACCGCGCCCACCGAGGGGAAGAACTGAAACACCCATTCCGGCAGCTGCCGCTGCAAGCCCGCCACTCCCCCTACCTGGGGCAGATCCAGGACGACCACCGCCAGGATGATGGTGCCGGCCATGGCGATCACGAACTGTATGGCATCGGTGACCACCACGCCCCAGAGGCCTGACAGTGCCGAGTAAATCGCCACCACCAGCATGGCGGCAAACACATAGAAGCGAACCTCCGACTCCGGGACGTCGAACATTCCCACCAATATCGACGCCATGGCCACGTTGACCCAGCCCATGATCACGGTGTTGATGAACAGTCCCAGGTAGAGCGCCCGAAAACCCCGCAGGAAGGATCCCGGTTTTCCCGAATAGCGCAGCTCGATGAACTCCACGTCCGTCAGCACGCCCGCCCGGCGCCACAGGCGCGCGAAAAAGAAGACCGTGAACATCGAGCCGAACAGGAAATTCCACCACAGCCAGTTGCCGGCGATGCCGTTCTTGGCAACCAGCTCGGTGACGGCAAGCGGAGTGTCGGCGGCAAAAGTGGTCGCGACCATGGCCGTGCCGGCGAGCCACCAGGGCAAATTTCGTCCCGACAGGAAGAACTCCGAAATGTTCTTGCCGGCCCGCTTGGAATAGTACAGGGCGATGCCGAAGCTCAGCACGAAATACGCCGCGATGATCAGCCAGTCCAGTAATTCCATTCGAATCTCCTTTGGGGCGCTGAATAGGGACCCGCGGGGCCCGCCAGGTGCGGTTGCGGTCGCCACTCGAGGAGGCTGGAGCCCACGACTGTGCCCCCACCCCCAGCTCCGGGCTGAAACTAAACCATCGAAGTCCCAAGGGCAAGGGAAAATGGTCACCCGCGCTGGAGGCGCGCGGTTTGAGACCCGAAGCCGGAGGCTTGGGGGTTGACCGGGCAGCTGCGTTTCCCGGACTTGCCTGGAACCACCCGATCAGCCGAAAATGCGCGGCGGGCGGGCAAGGTCGTGGATATGCTGAAACCGATTCCACTCGAACTGATCCAGAGGGCTCGCGACCGTCTCGATCGGTCGGTGCTGCGGACACCTCTGCTGGAATTCAACGGCCCCGCTCCCGGAGGCTGCAAGATTTTCCTCAAACTGGAGAATCTGCAGCCCATCGGGTCCTTCAAGATCCGGGGCGCCGGAGCGGCTCTGGCTCTGGCCGACCGGGGGCAACTGGCCCGGGGGGTCTACACCGCCAGCGCGGGCAACATGGCCCAGGGACTCGCCTTCCATGCCCGCCGGCTGGGCATTCCCTGCACCTCGGTGGTCCCCGATCATGCCCCCAAGACCAAGTTGGATGCCCTTCGCCGCCTCGGAGCGGAGGTCATTTCAGTGCCCTTCCCCCGCTGGTGGCAGACCCTCGAAGAGAGTCGCTTCCCGGGTCTGGAGGGGCTCTTCGTCCACCCGGTGAGCGATCCTCTGGTCATGGCGGGAAATGCCACCATCGGGCTGGAGATCCTGGAGGACCTGCCCGACGTGGACACCATCCTGGTCCCCTTCGGAGGCGGAGGGCTGAGTTGCGGCATCGCTTCGGCCGCCACCGCGCTGCAACCCGGGGTGAACGTTCTTGCCTGCGAAGTGGAGACGGCCGCCCCGCTCGCCGCAGCCTGGGAAGCGGGGCGCCCGACAGCCATCGACTATCGGCCCAGCTTCGTGGACGGCATCGGAGGCAGGACGGTCCTCCCCGAGATGTGGCCGCTGGCGCGCCGGCTGCTGCGAGGCTCGATCGTGGTCTCTCTCGAGGAGACCAGAGCGGCCCTTCGCCTGCTGCTGGAACGAAACCACGTCCTTTCGGAAGGAGCGGGAGCGGTCCCTCTGGCGGCGGCTCTCAGCGGGCGTGCGAGCGGCAAACGCATCGTTACCGTCGTCTCCGGGGGAAATATCGACTTCTCGGCCCTGCTACCCATCCTGGTACCCGAAATCGGCGCATGACGCGGGGAGCGAAAACTCATTACTGGAACTGGAGCCTCCCGCCTTCATCCTGAAACTCCGAAGGGGTTCAAAAATTCGTTATAATTCTCGCTCTTTCGCAGTGGCACACAAAGCGCGGCGCCGATCATGCTCTTTGCCATCAACTATCACTACGTCCGGGAGTCCTTCGAGGCGCCCTACCCGAGCGTCTTCGGCGTCACCCCGGAGCAGTTCGAACGCGACGCGAAGCTGCTCTCAAAGACCTCGCGGGTGGTGGGACCGGAAACATTGCTGAAGTGGATCGAGCGGCAGGTTCCGCCGGCAGCCCCTTCAGTCGTGATCACCTTCGACGACGGTCTGCAGGAGCAGTTCGAACTCGCCCTGCCGATCCTGCGCCGGCTCGGGCTCCCTGCCGTCTTCTTCGTGAACACCTCCCCCCGGGCCGAGTCTCGGGTATCGAGCGTCCACAAGCTGCACCTGTTGCGGTCGCAGGTGGCGCCGCCGGCTTTCGCCGATTTGCTGAAGGCCCAAGCGCGGCGCCTGAAGATCGATCTCGCCGAGCCAGACGACGGGCGGGGGGCTGAGTCGCATTACCGTTACGACTCCCCGGATATTGCCCGGATCAAGTACCTGTTGAACTTTCTGCTCGAACCCGAAGAACGCCGGCACCTCGCAGAAGCCTGCTTCGAAGCCGTCTTTCCCGGGCAGGAGGCTGACCTGTCACAACGCCTCTACATGAGCCCCGATCAGCTCAAGTCTCTGGCTGCAGAGGGGATGACCGGATCCCATTCCCACCACCACCTGCCCCTGGGAAGACTGTCCGAAGCTTCCATTCGAGGCGAGATTCGCAGCTCTCTCGACCTGCTGGAACAATGGACGGGGAAGCGTCCGGTGGCAATGAGCTATCCCTACGGAAGCCCTGAGGCTTGCACTGACCAAGTAGGCCGGATCGCCCGAGAGGAAGGCGTCCGGTTCGCGTTCACGATGGAACGGGCTGGCAACGCCGACTGGGGGAATCCGTGGTTCCTGGCCCGCTACGCCAACAATGACTTCCCGTTCGAGGGAGGCGCCTACGCCTTGAGAGACTTCTTCCGGCGCGCACCGGCTTCCCGGGGAGGAAGGCAAAGTCAATGAGATCCGCCCTCCGCGTGGTCTTGCTCACCGGCGATCAGCGGCGGCATCGCCACGCCGCACGGCGGTTGTCGCATTCGGTCCGCCTGGCGGGAGTCGTGAGTGAGGCCAAGTTCTCTGTGGAGCAGTTCATCGAGGGCGCCCGCTCTGAAGATCAGCGGGTCGTTCAACGGCATTTCCAGGAGCGGGACCGGGTGGAAGCAGAGCTGTTGGGGGATCCGCGGGAAAGACCTGGGCAAGCCCTTCTGCGAATCGCTCACGGCCGGGTCAACGAGGCGTCCGTCTTCGAATGGGTCCGACGTCGCCGGCCCGAATGCCTCGTACTGTTCGGCGCCAGTATTGTGCGGGCTCCGCTGCTGGCCGAGTTTTCCGGACGGATCGTCAACCTGCATCTGGGCTTGTCCCCCTATTACAGGGGCTCGGGCACCAACTTTTGGCCTCTGGTGCACCGCCAGCCGGAATGCGTGGGCGCAACCCTGCACCTGGCCGTGGAGAAGGTTGACGCGGGACCCATCCTCTGCCAGGTTCGCCCGGCGGTCCGGCCGAGCGACGGAATCCACGAATTGGGAACCGGCGCACTGCTCGCCGCCCTGGAGATTCTGCCGAACGCCCTGGAGCGCTTTGCCAGCGGCCAACTCGGCCTCTGCCCCCAGGACCTGCAACACGGCAAGGTTTACCGGCGCAAGGACTTCGACGCGAAAGCCGTTCGCCTCGCCTGGAAGAACCTCGAGACGGGAATGATCCCCGAATACCTGGCGGAGAAGAACGATCGCGACCGGCGCTTTCCGATCGTCGGACTCCCGGATGAGCCCCCCATGGAGACTCGAACTTGAAGACGATCCTGCTGGCGGCCCCCAACAGCTACGTGATCCGAAACTGGATCGCCGGTGAGCTGGCCGACCAGTGCCTCGGCCGGCTCGAGGCGTCGCCGGTGGTGCTGTCTCCGTTTCGAGAAGCAGCCTTCACGACCCCGGGAGGCGCCCAAATCACCAATCACTGCGTGATCACCGGGCTGCCCGGCCTGTTTCAGAGGCTGCTGGTGCTTCGATCGCACGTCTATGCCCGGGAAGTGCCCTTTGCATCCTCGCAAATGACAAGAATCTCAGGACTGCGCAACCATTATCACTACGCCGCCCGCGCGATCGGCCCGGCCGTCCCCCGCCCGAGCCGGCGGCGGCGTTGGGCGCGGCGCCTCTTCGAAGCCGGGATTCCCAGCTTTCCCGAGGTCGGGCGACTGCTGGACGAGTCCCGCGCGGCGCTGGTCGTCACGGGGACGCCCGGCTTCTACCCGCTGGACCTGGCGGTGCTGTCGGAGGCGCGCCGGCGGGGCATTCCGCGACTGTGCGTGATCAACAGCTGGGACAACATGACTACCCGGGGGTCCATGATCTGCCGCCCGGAGCGGCTGGCAGTCTGGAACCGGGAAATGCAGCGCAAGGCCCTGGAAATCCATCAATTCCCGCTGGAGCGAACCGCGCTGGTGGGGGCGCTGCAGTTCGTGCCCTACGCCACTCGGCCGAGCCCTGCGGAAATGAAAGGGCTGTACCGGCGCCTGGAGCTGCCCGAGGGCCAGCCCTACTTCCTCTATGTCAGCTCTCAGCTCTTCCAGAGCTACGAGGCCGAGGAAACCCAGTTGCTGGCCGAAGGCCTCGCGCAGACTTCGTTTTCGAGAATCCCTCTGGTGGTGCGGCTGCATCCCCAAGCCGAGCGCAGAGCTTTCGAGCAACGGGGGCCCCGCGTCGTCTTGGATCAGGCTCCCGCCTTTTCGGACCAGGGGACCGGAGGCTTCAGTTTCGGGCTCGAGGAGACGCGGCACCTGGCGGCCCTGTTGAGCGGAGCAGAGGCGGTCTTCTCGACGATCGCCACGACGGCCATTCTGGAAGCCGTGCTCTGGGACCGGCCCGCGATCCAGCTGCACTGGACCGAGATTCCGCGCAAGTCGCCGGCCGCCCAGGTCCGTGGAGTCCACTGGAGCCGGTCATATCCTCACATTCGATTTTTCGACGAGACCGGCTGTACGCTGTTCAGCCGAGAACCCGGCGACCTGGAAGAGACGATGAGACGGGCGCTGGAGAGCCCGAGCCTGCGAGAGTCCCGGCGACGTGCCATTGGGTCGCTGGTGACACCTCCCCTGTCGGCACCACCCGGGCGAATCGTGACCCTGATGAAGGAAATGGCCGACGTCGGCTGAGGTGTGATCCGGAGAAGGCCTTCGGGAGAGTCGGGGAAAGGGCCTTTCGGGATCTGCCCGGAGGCGTGGATCTACCGGCCGGGAAGGGCGGCCGACTCACGCTTCCAGGCCCCACACCTGCGGTGTCGCCAGTTCCAGGCTGTTTCCCGACGGATCGCGAAAGTAGACCGACTTGCCCCGAATCGGCCAGTCGATCTCTTTTTCGATCTGCACCCCGAAACCTCTCAGACGGTCACGCCAGGCGTCCAGATCGGCCTCATTGACGGCGAAGGCGACGTGCCCGGGGCCGGTCGCTCCGTGAGGCGGAACCCCGGACTCGGGGGAATTTGTCACCGATGGGTCGAACAGCAGCAGCATTCCCTGGCCGCAGCGAAACATCAGGTCTCGACCGTTGGCAGCCGAGAAGATCTCCAGTCCCAGAACCCTGGAATAGAAGTCCTGAGCTTCCTCCAGATCATCGACGTAGAGGCTGGCCTCCAGGACCCGGTCAATCTCGAGGGACGGCATTGCGGCTCCTGTCGCTGGGTGATCGCTCCTCTTCCAGACGCCGTTCACGATACTCGAAAGGCTCTTGGCAGCACCAGCACGGGCCCGGGGCATAGGCCGTAATGTTGCAGACCTCACAATAGTAATGAGGCAAATAGTGCGTGCCGTCGCGAATCACGTGCACGGTGATGATCTCGACGGGGCCGCCCCGATCCTCACCGACCACGTGCAGCCGCTGCCGCCGGACTCGGACGTCACTCAGAATGTCCGTTCGAGGATCGTTGCGGAGGAACCGCCAAACAGGTCCTCGCTCGGTTTGCAGGGAATAGTCCCAACCGCTCTGCCGGCAATCCCCGTCGGCCGGCCGAAGCACTCCCTGCGAATCGAGGCATTTGACTTCGCCCTGCCCCTCGATTCGGGCTGATCCGCTTCCCTGAGCCACTGCAATTCCTGCCAGCAAAGGGCCCGCCATGCCGAATCCGAAGGCGAGAATGCGGGCGGTCGTGGGAAGACGATTCCGATGAGGCCTCACGCGCTTCAGTGTAACATCGCCTGCCCGCTGGCCAGGGCAGTCTTCGTTTAGTACCCTTTGCTGGCGATTCGAGGAAGAGCACAACGGAGCCTCCCGATCGGCAACCGTGCTTGCCTCCGAATCGAAGAGGAAATCCTGATGAATATCCTGGGACTCAACCTGTTTCACGCCAATGCGTCGGCAGCCGTCTACGTCGACGGCCGTCTGGTGGCGGCAGCCGAGGAGGAGCGCTTCAACCGGGTCAAGTTCTCGGCCGGTCTGCCGCTCCATTCGGTCGCCTTCTGCCTGAAACAAGCAGGTCTCGAGTTTCGGGAAGTCGACGTGATCAGCTACGCGCGCGGCACCAATACCCGAATCGTCGACCAGGACCAGATTCACTATCAGGACCGGATTTACCGGATTACGTCGCTCTACGATCGCTACCGGATGAATCCCAAGCTGGTCAATCTGAAGGAAACCTTGGCCCGCCACTTCGAAGTCCCGGTCGAATCGCTGGTCTTCAAACTGCGGGAGGCAGACCACCATCTGTCCCATCTCGAGACCGGTTTCCACTACTCCCCCTTCGACCAGGCGCTGCTGCTGTCCGCCGATGCTTTTGGAGACTTCGTCTCGCTCAAGACCGGAGTCGGACGGGGGGAAGAGATCGAAATCCTGGGAGAAGTGGCATTCCCTCATTCGGTGGGGCTCTTCTACACCATGGTGACCCAATTCCTGGGCTTTCCCGGTTACGGTGACGAGAGCAAGGTGATGGGTCTGTCGACCTTCGGCTATCCGGAATTCACCCACAGACTGCGCACATTGATTCACTACGAGCCCGGCCGGATCACTCTCAACCTCAAGTATTTCGACGCTGAACGCGGCGTGGGCACCAGCTGGGCCGAGAAGACCCCCGACATCGGCCGGCTCTTCAACCAGAATCTGGAGCGCTTGCTGGGAGGACCACGCGAGCCCGGAGAAGCGCTGGAGACCCGCCATCAGAATCTGGCGGCGTCGCTGCAGCATCTGACCGAGGAGGTCATTTTTTCAATCGTCGAAGACCTGTACCAGCAGTTTCGAATCCCCCGGCTGGTCTTTACCGGAGGCCTTGCCTACAACTCGCTGTTGAATGCCCGCCTGTTGGAGCAAACCGAGTTGGAAGAGCTGTTCGTACCTCCCGCACCGGGCAACAGCGGCCTGGCTCTGGGGTCTGCTCTGGTCTGCCTCGGGCAGCGGGCCCCCCGCGAGGAGATGCGGCACAGTTTCTGGGGACCGGAGTACGACCAGAGTGCGATCCAATCCGTGCTGAGGCGAGCCAACCTGAGACACGACCCGATCGCCGACCCAGCAGAGACCGCCGTAGAACTCCTGGCGGCGGGAAAAACCGTAGGCTGGTTTCAGGGCCGCATGGAATTCGGCCCGCGGAGCCTGGGGGCGCGCAGTATTCTGATCAATCCGCGCATGCCCGATCCCACCCGCATCAAACAGCGGGACCTGTTGAAACCTTTCGGCATTTCGATCCTGGCCGAAGAAGTGGGAGAGTATTTTGGCCCGACCCACCCCTCGCCCTTCATGTCGTTCATGCAGCGCATCCGCAGCCGCAAGCGCCGGGAGTTCGAACACGTCATGCTGAACAATTATTGCCGCTACCACACGGTCGAGGAAGAGAACCCGCTGCTGAGGCGGCTGCTGACACGATTCCGAGAGCGAACCGGGCTCCCGTTCCTGATCAACACCTCGCTCAACCCCGAGGGTGAACCGATCGTGGAGTCCCCGTCGGATTTCGTGGAAGGCCTTCCGCGACTGCCCCTGGATGCAACACTGATGGGCAATCTGCTGGTCGAGTGATGGCTCATTCAGTGCTGCGGTCGTCAACACGGTGGTGCATGCGGATGGGTCTCGTGAGGCGAGGTCGCGAAGAGAACGTGAAGAGAGAAGGAGGCGATGCTCGAGCATCGTCGACGACAGGCGACAAAGAGATCGCCCCCGACCGCCATCCGCCCGCAGGGTTGCCGGCCAGCGCCGGCAACCTATGTCGACGTAATTAGGGATCCCAGCAATCAGTTCACGGCGGGGACTTTCCCGCTTTCGGAGAGGGCGAGAGCCTCCACCCTCACGCGGGCCGTCTCGACTCGGCTGGGAGGGCCGGTGCGAGTCCAGGCCATCAGCAGATCCTGACCTGCCAGCGCCATTCGCGGGAATCCGCTGCGCCGGGACGAATCGGTTTCCGTCAGCGTGAAGGAGGGCGACCGGCGACCGGAAGAATCGATCCGGCGCAGACGAATCTCCACCCCTTCTTCCCCCACGAATTCCAGCCAGCTGACGATCACCGAAGAGTCGGGAAGCATGACGGCACCCACCCGCCCCATGGTCTGGCCGTCGTCGACGCGCAGGGGAGGAGCGAAATGGCGGCCTCCGTCATTGGAAAAGGCGAGCCGAACTTGGGGAGTGTCCTGGGACTGGGTATACCAGGCCACCGCCACTTTCTCACCTCGAGCGGCCAGCGCCGGACCGTTGACGGGACAGCCGCCGATACGCCAGTGGTCGGCGTGCACCGGGACGGGCTGGGACCACTCGCCGTTCTCCCAGCGAACCACTGAGATGTCCCGGATCTCGTCCGGTGAGCGGTCGCGGTAGGCGACCACGATTCCCCTCGACGTGCGCGCCGCCGAAGTCTGACAGCAATCGCAAACACGATTGTCCAACTCGGTTTCGTCGTCGATCCCACCGTCCCGGGCCAGGGTCGCGAAGCGCAGCGTCATGGCGCCCTCTCCGTGCCCCTCCCCGGAATGCCGCCCGTCCAGCCAGACTGCAGCCAGCCGGTCCTGCCAGGGCAACAGCGAGACGAATCCGTGCTCGGCTGAAATCCCATCCCGGTGAGGGGTCAGGGGCTCCTCCCAGGTAGCGCCCCCGTCCAGTGATCGAGTCAGGCGGATGTCGTAGTCGTAGGACCTCGGACCGCTCAATTGCAAAAAGTGGGCGGCCATGAATCGATCGTCGACCGCCGCCAGGGCGGGAAAGTCCGCCCAGTTGACGAACCAATCCCTCCCTGAGGCGATGGTTCGAGCCGCGCTCCAGCTGCCCGACTCCCACCGGGAGTACCGGAGCAGATATCCGCCGTCGGCAGCCGACTCGATCCAGCTCAGGAGCGCGCCTCCCTGCTCGGAGGCCACCAGATTTGGCTGAGCACTGCTCGCCGCCGCCGGCGATGGCGAGAAAACTGCGGCTTCCGTCGCTCGAGTCCGCGTCATCTGGGAAAAAAGGAGCAAGGCCGCCGACGGCAAGGCCAGAATCGAGAGCACCAGAATCGTATTCCGCATGGATCGCCTCCCTGACCTCACCGCCCGACGCGAGCCGGCTGGGCCGGAATTCGATACACTAACACGAAGGCAAGGAGTCGGACAAAGCGATGGAGGAGTTGATTCGAGAGTGCGTCGAGCAGCCGGTCTGGGCGGTTGTCGGATATTCCGACAACCGGCGCAAATACGGCAACCTGATCTTTCACGACCTTCAGGCGGCCGGCTACGTCGTGTTTCCCGTGAACCGGCGGGGAGGCCGCGCGAACGGCTTTCAGGTCTATCCGAGCGTCCGAGAACTGCCGGTCAAACCAGGCGTGGTCGACATCGTCGTCCCGCCTCCCGAGACCCTGAAAGTGATACAGGATTGCCTGGACATCGGGATCGAACGTGTTTGGATGCAACCCGGTGCTGAAAGCGACCAGGCGATCCAGCTCTGTGAAGACCGGGGCCTGAAGGCCGTTTATCACGCCTGTGCGATGGTCGAAAAACTGCTCTTGGAGGGCTGATTCCCCGCACGCCGCGAATTCGACTAGAAGACCAGCTTCAAGAACCCGACCGTGACCGCCACCAGCACCAGCGGTATGGCCAGGACGAACAGCACGATCGGTACCACGGTGGCCAGAACCGGCAGCAGCACCCCGCACACTACGAATGCCAGGATGGCCAGGGGAATCCCAATGATCAGCCCGATCAGCAGCTTGACCAGCCACCACCCCAGTTGAAGTGGAATCGTGATCAGCCAGATCATGGCTTTGACCAGGAAAAACAGCAGCAGGAAGCCCACTACCGCGACCCCCACAGTGAACAGCAAGAGCTCCAGCATTCATTCCTCCTCTGATCCGCCCGCGCCTTCAGCTGCCCAGTCGCAGAAGACACGAGCACCTCACATCATCAGTACGCTCCTGCCGCTCGAAATGTTCGACGGGCGTCGGCTATGGCTTCGGGGGAATCTGCGGAGCCAGGCTCCGCCTGCCGGACACCTCGGGCGCTCCCGGTTGTCGAGCTCCAGAATCTGAAATCTGCCAATCTGCGAAGTGCTATACTGCCCGGATGCGGCTGCTGCTCTTCGACGTCGACGGCACGCTGCTCCAGGCCCACGGGGCCGGACGGCGAGCCCTGGAGCATGCCCTCCGGACGCACTACGGCCTGACCGGCGACCTGGATCGGATCGCGATGGATGGCAAGACCGACCCTCTGATCCTCCGGGAGTTGCTGGAACTCGAGGGGCTCGACTTCGAAGGAATGACCCGAGAGTTTGTTCAGACTTACGTCTCCCGTCTCGAGCAGGAACTGGAGAGCTGCCCGGAATTCCTCGTCTTGAAGGGGGTCCTGGAGCTCATTCCCCGGCTCCAAGGACGGCCCAACCTCCTCCTGGGGCTGGCTACCGGGAACGTTCAGGAAGGCGCACGGCTCAAGGTCCGCCGCGCCGGTCTGGCTCACTTCTTCCGTTTCGGCGGATTCGGCTGTGACGCGGAAGACCGGACCGAAGTGGTCCGCGCGGCCATGCGGCGGGGCCAGAGTCTGACTGCTCAGCCGGTTCGGGAAGCGATCGTCATCGGAGACACACCGCGCGACATCGAGCATGGACATCGCGCCGGCGCCAAGGTACTGGCCGTGGCAACGGGTTCTTATGACCTCGACACCCTGAGGGGACATCGCCCCGATCGTGCTGTGGCCTCCCTGGAGCCCTCTGCGGAATTGGTCGAGTTCCTGACCAATTCGTACTATTGAATCGTCCGTGGCATCATGGCTTATCTTCTGCATGAACTCGCACTGGATGCCGCCTCCCGACACCCGAAAGGCGTTGCGGTCCGGTGCCGGCAGCAGAGTCTCACCTACGAGGAGCTCAGCGAGGAGTCCTTGAGTCTGGCCCGCCTGCTGGTCGACTCAGGGGTCGAGCGGGGAGATCGAGTGGGCATCTGCCTCCCCAAGTCCCTGGAGGCCATCACTTCGATTTACGCGACGCTCTGGGTGGGGGCGGCCTACGTGCCCCTGGAACTGAACTCTCCCCCCAAACGGCTGGCCTGGATCATCAGGGACTGTAGAGTCCGGGCCGTGCTGACGACCGCCGGAATCGCCGCCAAGTTGCTGGAAGAGCTGACCCAGCCGCCTCTGCCGGAAGTGGTCATCGTCGTGCCCGACGAACCGTCGCAAGCGACCTCGGCCCCGCCGCTGCAGGGCGAGGTGCACTGTGTTCCCTGGTCGGAGAGGAGCCGTTTTTCGAGACGGCGCTTCCGGCCACCTCATCAGACCGAGGAAGATCTCGCCTATATCCTGTACACCTCGGGTTCCACGGGATCACCCAAAGGCGTCATGATTTCTCACAGGGCCGCCCTGACATTCGTCGACTGGGTTGCGCAGGAGGTCCGGCTCACCTCTGAGGACCGGGTCTCCAACCATGCCCCCTTCCAGTTCGACCTCTCGGTGTTCGACCTCTTTGCGACCGCCCACGCCGGCGGCACGGTAGTCCTGGTGCCGGAGGAGCTGTCCGCTTTCCCGCTCGAGTTGTCCAAGTTGTGGGAGGACGAACAGATATCCGTCTGGTATTCGGTCCCTTCGATTCTGAGCCGCTTGGCCAGTCACGGGGAACTGTCCAGCCGAGATCTGGGAGCCCTCCGGACAGTGATCTTTGCGGGAGAGGTCTTTCCCGTGGAACACTTCAAGCGACTGGCCTCGCTGCTGCCGAAGGTCGAGTTCTACAACTTTTACGGACCCACCGAAACCAATGTCTGCACGTATCGTCGGGTCGATCCGGAGAGCGTCGATCAAGCCATCCCGATCGGCCAGGCCTGCCCCAACGTGGATGTCTGGGCGGTCAGCGAGGATGGGAAGCTGGCCGGACCGGGCGAAAGCGGTGAGCTATGGGTCACCGGGCCGTCGCTCATGAAGGGCTACTGGGGGCTTCCCGAGAAGACCCGCCAGGTGTTCACGCGCGTCCCCGCGCCGGGAGGATGGGGCAGGCTCCAGGCCTACCGTACGGGTGATCTGGTCGAGGTCGCCGCCAACGGGGAATACGTCTTCCGGGGGCGACTCGACTCCATGGTCAAGCTGCGTGGATACCGGATCGAACTGGGCGAAGTGGAGGCCGTCCTGTATCAAAACCCGAGCGTCCTCGAGGCCGCCGCAATCGCCCTCGGCGAAGGTACCAGCGAGGCCGAGTTGGCTGCCGTTGTGACCCTGCAGGACGGCGCCTCCGGCAGCAGTGAGCAGCTGCGCCGGTGGCTGCTCGAAAGGCTGCCGCCCTACATGGTCCCCAGCCATCTGGAAATCCGCCCAAGCCTGCCCCGCACCACCACCGGAAAGGTGGACAAACGACTGCTGCAGCGGGAGCTGCGTGAGTCGGAATAGACTGCCCCGACACCCGAATCCCGCCGGTGATTGCCTGCCTCGTCTCTCGATCGAGTGTCTCAAAGACGGCCGAGGTGAGTTTCGACACAGATCATTCCGTACTGGTCAAGAATCCCCGCATCCTCTATGATTTCAAGTGCAGGCGCGAGCAACCTGAGTCGGCGTTACTGGTCTCCTTCCTGCAAAGTGACGAGTCGAATCCTCGGGAGGGTGGATCCGAATGGGTGAGCACAAGGTCCACGACGTCAAGGACTCGCAGGATCTCGGGCGTTTTCAGGAGTGTCTGCTGGACGATCTTCGGGCCTTGGAGGAGATGCTCCAAGCGGGCATGATCGAGTCGGGCGTGCGCCGTATCGGCGCCGAGCAGGAGGTTTTCCTGATCGACGAGCACATGCATCCTGCCCCTCGCGCCATGGACATCCTGGAACGGATCGAAGACCCGCTGTTCACCACCGAGCTGGGGCGCTTCAACCTGGAATTCAACCTCACGCCCATCCGTTTCGAATCGAGCTGCCTGGGCCAACTCGAGGAGGAGCTGAATCGACTCCTGGACAAGCTGCGCTCGTGCGCGGCGCAAGTGGACACGGAGATCTTGCTGGCAGGCATCCTGCCCACTCTGACGCGCTCCGACCTCACGCTGGACAACATGACGCCCAAAGAGCGCTACTTCGCTCTCAATCGCGCCATCCAGCGCTTGCGAGGGGATCAGGAGTTCCAGCTCCGGATCAAGGGTGTCGACGAACTGATCCTCACGGACAACTCGGTCATGCTGGAGTCGTGCAACACCAGCTTTCAGATTCACTTTCAGGTGGGCGCGGAAGAGTTCGCCCGCCTCTACAACGTCGCCCAGGTGGCAACCGCTCCGGTCCTGGCCGTGGCCACCAACTCGCCATTGCTGTTTGGGCGCAATCTCTGGCGGGAAACCCGGATCGCGCTCTTCCAGCAAGCCGCCGACACGCGGCGCGCCACCCGCCACATGAGGCAGTCCCGGCCACGCGTCGGCTTTGGGACGCGCTGGGTGGACGGCTCCGTCCTGGAGATCTTTCGCGAGGACATTGCTCACTTCCGCATCCTGATCGGCCGCGCTGATTGCGAGGAATCTCTTGCCGAGGTTCGGCAGGGGCGCCCCCCCAAACTGACTGCCCTGCAATCGTTCAACGGCAGCGTCTACCGCTGGAACCGCCCCTGCTACGGCGTCCACGAGGGACAAGCGCACCTTCGCATTGAGAATCGCGTGCTTCCAGCCGGGCCCACGATCGCCGATCAGGTGGCCAATGCCGCGTTTTTCTTCGGCTTGATGTGCGGCATCTCCGATCAGTACCCGGACGTTCGGCGGGACATCGCCTTCGACGAGGTCAAAGCCAATTTCGTGGCGGCTGCCCGCATGGGCCTGCAGACCCAACTGAGCTGGTTTGGCGGGGTCACCCTGCCCGCTCAGGACTTGATCCTCGAGGAATTGATTCCCCTGGCTCGGGAAGGCCTCCAGCGGCGGGGCATTCTCGCCGACCAGGTGGGCCACTATCTGGACATCATCGCCGAGCGCACGCGGACGCGGCAGACCGGTTCGATCTGGCTGCTCAAGACCTTCGCTGCGATGGATCGCCAGGCTCCCCTCGCGGAACGGCTCGCCACTCTGACGGCCGAGGCGGCCCGCAACCAGAAGGAAGGCAAACCGGCCCACGGCTGGCCGTGTTCCCAGGTGATCCCCAACCTTCATTGGACGCCCAACTTCCTCCGGGTCGAGCAATACATGACGACCGACGTCTTCACGGTCAGCGAGAACGAGACGGTTCATCTCGTCGCCAACGTGATGAACTGGCAGCGCATTCGCCACATTCCGGTGGAGAACGAACAGGGAGAACTGGTTGGCCTCATTTCCTACCGATCTCTGCTGCGCTTCTTCAGCAGGGAGCCGGAAAGCAGCAAGTCCACCCCGGCCCGCGACATCATGATCGCCCAGCCCATCACCGTGGAGCCGGAAACGGCGACACTGGACGCCATCGACCTGATGACCCGCCACCAGATTGGGTGCCTGCCGGTGGTCAAGCAGGGACGTCTGGTGGGCATCATCACCGAGCGCGATTTCATGCGGGTCTCGCGCGAGCTGTTTTGCCAACAGTTGCAGGTTGGAAAACAGCCATCCTGAGTGAGACCGGAGATCACCGCCACGTTCGGTGATCCCCCGGCGCACCTGCCGACCCGAACACCGTTCGCCAAGAAAAGCCCGCCAAAAAACGATATTTTTCTGCCCCATTGGGTAAAATGTCTGACGGGCTTCGTGCCGATCGCCGGCGCGATGGGCCCGAGAGCGGTACCCACGCGGCGTCCGAACGGCAGCGGTTGGGCGGTCCGCGGCGGAAATGGCTGCGAGGAGCAAACAGGATCTGGGAGAGTGCAATGCCCGCGCCTTGCGCCGAACCTTGGGCGCTGGACTCGGGCCGGAGCGGCGCGATTCCGGGGCGAGCCGTCGAGGCCCCTCCAACCAGCTCGCCGCCTCCAGGTGGAAGCAGTAAATGCCCTCAGGGATGACCCCTCAGCGCTGGCAGCGCATCAAGAACCTGTTCGAATCGGCTCTCCGGCTGCCTCACGAGAGTCGCAGTGACTTTCTGGAACTGGCCTGCGGCGACGACCCCTCACTGGTCCCGGAAGTCCTGAGTCTGCTGACCCAGCACGACGAGGCGGACGCCTCTTCGATGCAGCCCTTCATCGATCTGAAGGAAGTTTTGGAGAAGCCGCCCCTCGAAGGCAGTTTTGAGAACCAGATTCTGGCCCAGCGCTTTCAGCTGCTCAGATTGATCGGGCATGGAGGGATGGGCGAGGTCTACGAAGCGCTCGACCTCGAGCTGCAGGAACGGGTCGCGCTCAAGGTCATTCGCCCCGAATTGGCTCCAGGCGCGGAATCAGTGGCCCGTTTGAAGCGCGAGATTCAGCTGGCGCGACGAATCACCCATCCCAATGTCTGCCGCATTTACGACTTGGCCAAACACGACTGGGGGGAAGGCCGCCAGCTGGTATTCCTCACCATGGAGTTGATACGGGGAGAAAACCTGGCTCAACGCCTGAAACGCGACCAGAGCATCCCGCCGGCCGAAGCGCTTCCCCTGATCGAGCAGCTGGCGCGCGGCCTGGAGGCGGCCCATGAGCAAGGCGTCTTGCATCGAGACTTCAAACCCTCCAACGTCCTGCTGGACTTCGAAAGCTCCTCGCCGCGGCCCGTCATATCGGATTTCGGCCTGGCCAAACTGGAAGCGGCCTCGGAGCTGGGCTTCACCTCTCTGACCGGAGCCGGCCAACTCTTCGGGACTCCCGCCTACATGTCCCCCGAACAGCTGCGGGGGCAGGAGTTGACAACCGCCTCGGACGTCTACGCATTCGGGCTGGTCATCTACGAAATGATGGCGGGCCGGATTCCCTTCGAGTCCGACTCCGCTCTCGGTGCGATCCTCAAGCGACTGGAAGGTCCTCCCGCCAGCCTCGACCAGACTCTCGAGGGCCCCGAACCCGTGTGGGCAGACACGATTCGGCGCTGCCTGCACCCCGACCCCGCCGTGAGATTTCAGCATCCCTCGGAGGTCGCTTCGGCGCTCCGAGCGCCCCAGGGCAGCGTCTCCCCGAGCGGGCCCCTCACTGCCCAGCACGGCGAAATCGCGGCGGGAACGCCAGGGCGGTCGATCCCACTGGGCTGGGTGGTGGGCGCCGGCGTGCTGGGCCTGCTGTCCCTCCTGGCAGCGTTCCTCTTTTGGCCGGCGGACGGCGTCCCGCTCCTGCAGCGGGACACGGCCTTCCAGCTGGAAGGGCTCTTGACGGGGCCCGCCGACGAAGTAGATGCCCGCATTTCGCCCGACGGGGACTGGATCAGCTACTCGTCCAACGAAAGTGGCAGCAAACAACTGTTCGTGAGGCGAGTCACGGGCAGCGAAGCTCGCCCCATCACCCTCACGGGCGGAGAAATCATCGACAACCTCTGGTCTCCAGACGGGGATCGGCTGGGAGTCCTCCTGGAGCAGGATCGGCGCTCGTTGCTGCAGGTCATCCCCGCCTTTTTCGGCGGCACACCCTCGATCACCGAAACACTTTCCGTGTCGCCGCGGTCCCTTCGGCTGGTGCGCTGGATCGGTGATCGTGTCTATCTGGAATTCGCGCCGGCGGACAGCAGCATCTTTCGACTCGGCAGCTTCGACGTCTCCACTCGCCAGTTTCAAGAGGAGCCGCTGCCGCCGGGCCGGTTCGAAGCCCTGCGCTGGTACGATGTGGCGGAAGGAAGCGGCGAAATTCTCTTTTCCGCCCAGAGCGATGGGCAGTGGGACCTCTGGACTCTTCATCCGGACGAGAAGGACTCCAGGCGGCTCACCAATGACCCCTACTTCGACTATCGCTGCCGTTTCCTCACCCCGGACGCCGGGAGGGTCGTTTACAACTCCAATCGCAACGGCCAGATCGACCTGTGGCTGCTGTCCACTCAGACCGGGCAGCTGCGGGCCCTCTCCACAGGACCAGCCGAAGAAGAGCTGAAGGACGTTTCCAGGGACGGCAAACTGCTGACCTATCAGACCGTCCAGGAGAGCGCCCACATCTGGAGAGTCTCGCCGGAGCCACTGACGAGAGTCCAGGTGACCGCCGACTCCCTGACCGACTTCTGGCCGACCGTGGCCGGCCGGCCCGAGCGGCTCGCCTTCCAGAGAACTCCACCCAGCCTCGAACGGGCTCAGAATCTCATGGGAAACCAGGTGCTCACGTCGCGGGTTCTACTGGCCGAGCGTTCGGGCGAGGGCTTCGCGACACCCCGCATCGTGTTCGAAGGGGGTTTCGGGGCCCGCCTGGCGCCAGGAGCGGATTTCCTGGCGTTTCAACAGCCCGCGCCCCGCACCTCGGAGCGGCCCTCGTGTGCCGAACTCTGGGTCAAACACCTCGGCAGCCAGCAGCTCTGGCAGGTTTCGGCCTGCACGGTGCTGCCTGGCTTGGATCCTTTTCCCTTGAACTGGCTGGGCCTGAATCTCAGTTGGAATCCGGCTGGGACCGGGCTGTTCATCGTCGTAGGAGAGGACGATGACACCTCCCGCATCGAGTATTGCCACCCCCTCCCTCCCCACGATTGTGCGGGTGTGACCCCCAGGTTCGGCCCGGAAATCCAGCTCACCGACCTCCGCCCCTCCCCCGATGGCGCCAGTCTGGCATACCTGGCTCGTCGCAACAGGGGCTGGGAACTGCGCTGGATTCAACTGTCGAGTGGCTCAGAGACGACCGTTCACCAGGCCTCCGAGGGGGTCGCTTCGCTGGTCGATTGGAGCTCCGACGGCCGTTCTCTGGTTGTGTTGGACGGTCAGGAGCTGACAGCCCCGGCCCCGTTAACGATCCGGCTCTTCCAACAGGACGGGGAGAACCGAGAGGTCGCCCGATTCGACAAGGCCGACCTCAATGCTTACGCCCTGGATCGGAAGCGGGACCGGCTCATCATTTCAATCCTCGACGGGGGCGTCTACAACATCGCCGAAGTGAACCTGCGAAACGGGAGGTGGCGCCTCCTGACCGAAAACACTCTGGTCAACGTGGCATTTTCGGGACTCACGCTGGCGCCGTCGGGCGACCTCTATTTCTCGCGACACGCCAAGAACCGCGACATCTACATGCTGCGATTCGAGTGAATCCGAATCTGCTATGACCCTTTTCGAGAACGGTTTACGCTTCGTGAGTGGAAGGATGCGGGCTGGGCAGCCCATTCCGGTCAAGCCCAGCGTCGCCCACGACATGCCATGGAGGAGGAGCAATCATGAGTAAAGCCCGCAGGAAGACCAAAGAGGAACGACACGCCCGCCCAGTCGTGCCGTCTGGCGAACTGGCTGCTGCCCAGTGGTACTTGGGAGTCATTCAATCGCTGGTGATGGAGAGCCTGGCCAATTCCAAATGGGCCGCTGCCCAAAAAGCGCTCGATCAATGCGTGTCACGCTTGAACAAGGAATTCTCCACCGAGAAACTTCAGAAAGGTGGCAAGAAGAGCATGCTGGCGTCGGAGAGCTGCGGAGGGGACGAGGACTGCCCCGTGGGATGGAAGTGCTGCGAAGGGGGGTATTGCCGTCCTCGCTGCATCAGCTGACCGATTCGGGTCCGGTACAGACGCGGATTGCCACCCAGTCACCTTGGCTGGGCACGTCGCGATAGAAAATACTCGTTGGGTCGGCTAAATTGGGGCCGCCATGATCCGGGTGTCCAGGCTGTCCAAGATCTACAAGATCTACCGAGGCCCGCGCGCTTTGCTGGGAGAACTCCTGCTGGGGCGCCGGGGACACGATGAAATACGGGCACTGCAGGACGTCAGTTTCGAGATCGAACCCGGCGAGTCCTTTGGAATCGTGGGCGACAACGGGGCCGGCAAGAGCACTCTGCTGAAGCTGCTGACCGGGACCGCGTTGCCCACCACGGGCCGGGTCCAGGTCGAGGGGCGAGTGAGCGCTCTCCTGGAACTGGGGACGGGTTTTCACCCGGAATTCACGGGCCGCGAAAATATCCAGTTCAGCGGCGCCCTGATGGGCCAGACCCGCCCGCAAATCGAGCAGCGACTCGGGGAAATCATCGCCTTCTCAGAACTCGAAGATTTCATCGACCAACCAGTCAAGACTTACTCCAGCGGGATGTTCGTCCGCCTGGGGTTCGCCGTGGCGACGGGTTTCGAGCCCGATGTCTTGATTGTGGACGAGGCGCTGGCCGTGGGCGACCAGACGTTTCAGAAGAAGTGTACTGACCGCATCGTTCGCTTCAAGCGACAAGGCAAAACGCTACTGTTTTGTTCCCACAATCTTCACCAGGTCCGTACGCTTTGCCGGCGAGCCCTCTGGTTGGACCATGGGAGCGTCCAGTCCCTGGGCCCGGCCGAGTCCGTGGTGGACGCCTACGAAGACACCTGCCGTCGCCGGCAGGCAGAAGGCAACGGGTCTGCTGCCGGCAGCCCGGAGGCCCCAGGCGGAGTCTGCCGGATCGAGCAGGTGAGACTGAAGCCCGCCGGGCCCGGCGACGATTTCGAGTACCAGACCGGCGACACCTTGCGGCTCACTATCGAGAGTTGGTTCTCCCCCGATTTTGAGGGGCAACCCGGTGTGGGCGTCGCCCTGGTGCGCAGCGACGGCATTCCCCTTTATGTCACCGTCACCACCATGGAGGGGATCGAGCTCGAGTTGGACGCCGGAGGGCGCTGCCAGGTCGAGCTCGCCTTCACGGATATTCCCCTGCTGGCGGGCGGCTACTACTTCAACGTCTTCGCGACCGACCAGAACCACCTCCAGTCTTACCATGCCTGGGACCAGGCCGCGCCTTTCAGCGTGAGGAGGAAGTCCGGGGAATCGGGGCTGGTCAAGCTGAAGCACCGATGGGGGCAGGGGACGTGACACCCGCTTGCAGCCGGTGACTCCCAGCAATGCCACCGGACCCTTCACGACAACAAGGGAACCTCCGGCCGCGTCCCTCCGTATTACATTCCGAGCCTCTGTCTGAAACGTCAGGGTCGTTCCACCACTACCACAGGGAGGGAGATCGCTTTGGATCGCAGAAAATTCTTACGCCTCAGCGGAATGGGGATGGGGGGACTGGTGATTCCGGTCGTCGGCCACCCTGTCTCGAGTTTCAGCGTCTTTGGGGCCGTCGACTCGACGGCCCGAAAAGCCCTGGCCGACGCGGCACTGGAAGCCGCCCGGTCCCGAGGGGCCAGCTATGCGGACTGCCGCATCGGACGCTACGTCAATCAATTCCTCTTCACCCGCGAAGACAGAGTGCAAAACATCGTCAACACCGAGTCGTTCGGCGCCGGGGTGAGGGTGATCGCCGACGGCACCTGGGGATTCGCTGCCACCTCGGACGTCACCAAGGACAATCTGGCCAGGGCAGCCCGCCAGGCGGTCGAGATCGCCAAAGCCAACGCCAAGCTTCAGCAGGAAAGAATCCAGCTCGCGCCGGTCGAGTCCCACGGTGAGGTCAGCTGGCGCACCCCCATAGGGAAGAACGCCTTCGACGTGCCCATCTCAGAGAAGGTTCAACTCCTGCTGGAGGTCAACCAGACAGCCCTGAAAAACGGCGCCAGCTTCGTCTCTTCGATGCTCTTCCTGGTGAATGAACAGAAGTACTTCGCCTCTACCGAGGGCTCCTACATCGACCAGGACGTCCATCGGATCTGGCCCAATTTCACCGTCACGGTGGTGGACCCCAAGAGCCGGAAGTTCCAGTCCCGGCAGGCCTTGAGCGCCCCCATGGGACTGGGGTTCGAGTACCTGCAACGGAATCCGCCCAGGAAGCTCGACACCACCATGACGCTTTACTTCGACCGCTACGACATGATCGAGGACGCCAAAGCAGCCGCGCAGCAGGCCCAGCAGTCCTTGCAGGCGAAGTCTGTGGAAGCGGGCAAATACGATCTGGTGCTGGACCCCACCCATCTCTGGCTCACGATTCACGAATCGGTCGGCCACCCGCTGGAGCTGGACCGCGTGCTGGGCTACGAGGCCAACTATGCCGGCACCAGTTTTGCGACCTTGGACAAGTGGAAGTCCAAGTCGTTCAACTTCGGCGGCCCTCTCGTCAATCTGTTCGCCGACAAGACTCAGCCGGGATCGCTGGGCGCCGTCGGCTACGACGACGATGGCGTCCGGACCAGGCGATGGGACCTGGTCAAAGACGGCATCCTGGTCAACTATCAGGCGATTCGCGATCAAGCGCACATCATCGGGGAGAAGGAATCCCACGGCTGCTGCTACGCCGACAACTGGAGTTCCGTCCAGTTCCAGCGGATGCCCAACGTCTCGCTGGCGCCCGGCCGGGATCCTCGCTCGGTCGACGCACTGATCAAAGACGTCGAAAAGGGAATCTACATCATCGGCGACGGCTCGTATTCGATCGACCAGCAGCGATACAACTTCCAGTTCGGAGGGCAGGTCTTCTACGAGATCAAGGACGGGAAGATTGCCGGCTTGCTGCGCGACGTGGCGTACCAGGCCAACACGCAAGAATTCTGGAACAGTTGCGTGGCCATCTGCGACGAGAAGGACTACCGGCTGGGCGGCTCGTTTTTCGACGGCAAGGGTGAGCCCAGCCAGATCAGCGCGGTGTCCCACGGCACCTCCACGGCGCGCTTCAACGGCATCGACGTGATCAACACGGCGCGGAAGATCTGAGAATCCGTTCGTGACCGAAACAGTGAGGACCAAATCCTATGGGTTTACTGAGTGAGCAAGAAGCCAGAACGATTCTCGAGAAGGTGATGAACCTCTCCAAGGCGGGCGAATGCGAGGCCAACCTGAATGGCTCGGCGCAAGCCAACCTCCGCTACGCCCGCAACACGGTCACGACCAGCGGGCGGGTCAGCGACCTCACCCTGGTGGTCCAGTCCAGCTTCGGCAAGAAGTCGGGCACGGCCACCATCAACGAACTCGACGACGATTCTCTGGCAAGGGTCGTGCGACGCTCCGAGGAGCTGGCCGGCCTGGCCCCGGAAAACCCTGAGTTCGTGAGCAATCTGGGGCCGCAGGAATACCGGCCCACGCCGGCCTATTTCGATGCCACCGCCCGGATTTCTCCGGAGTACCGGGCCAAAGCGGCGGCCGCCAGCATCCTCCCCTGCCGGGAAAAGGGACTCACGGCAGCCGGCTTTCTGCAGGATCGGGCGGGTTTCAGCGCCATGATGAACCGGAAGGGCCTCTTCGCCTACCATCGCAGCACTTCCATCGACTTTTCCGTGACAGTTCGAACTGGAGACGGCACGGGCTCGGGGTGGGCCACCCGCGACTACAACGATGTCGCCAAACTCGATACTTCCAAGGCTTCGCAGATTGCCATTGACAAGGCCATCCGGTCCCGGGAGCCCAAGGCCATCGAACCGGGGAAGTACACCGTGGTTCTGGAGCCCGCCGCGTCGCTCGGCCTGCTGCAGAACATGCTCTTCAATTTCGCGGCACGGCCGGCTGACGAAGGGCGCAGCTTCCTGGCCAAAGAGGGGGGCGGTGTCCGGCTGGGTGAGAAAATCGTCGACGAACGCGTGACCGTCTACTCCGATCCGGCACATCCCGCAGTGCCCGCCTCACCCTGGAATGGTGACGGACGTCCCAACGAGAAGACCTACTGGATCGAAAAGGGCGTCGTGAAGAATCTCTTTTACACCCGCTATTGGGCCGGGAAACAAGGCGTCAAGGCAGTCCCTCCACCCGCCAATGGAATCCTCGAGGGAGGCTCGGCCAGCCTGGAAGAGCTGATCAAGGACACCGAGCGGGGGGTACTGGTCACGAGAACCTGGTACATCCGCACGGTCGACCCCCAAACCCTGCTCTACACCGGATTGACCCGCGACGGCACATTCTGGATCGAGAAAGGCGAAATCCGCTACCCGGTCAAGAACTTCCGTTTCAACGAGAGCCCGATCATCATGCTCAACAATCTGGACGCCCTGGGCCGGCCCCAGCGCATCGAGGGATCGCTCGTGCCCCCAATGAGGATTCGGGACTTCACGTTCAGCAGCCTCTCCGATGCGGTCTGAGGGGGCCCGGGACGCGGGGCTCGAGGAGGTGACACCGACCTGGCCGGTGATTCCCTGCACAACCACTGGACAGTGTCTCTGAAGGCCCCGCTCGCGCTCGTATCTGGGGCACCGCGGTGGGACCGTCCAGCTCAACCTGTCAGTCCCACCCTCAATGATTGACCACGTCCATCACCCACAGATCGCCGGTTTCTTCCGCCCAGGTGAAGTAGAGGTATTCATTGTCGGTGGCCACCCCCCAGCCCAGAGCACCCAGCCTTCCGCTCAGGTCTGCTACCTGGTAATCGCGTAGGTCCTCCACCGACAAGGCCCAGAGATCCAGGGAAGAAGCTCCCTTTCTGAGAAAGTAGACGAGCCTTCCATCGGGTGAGAAACGCCCTGTAAAGTGACCTGCAGATCGAAGGCCCAGTTGCTCAGGTTCTCCCCCGGCTGGCGGTATCCGAAAGAGCCGATCCTGAGAAATGAGCAGCAGCGACTTCCCATCGGGGGACCAGTCGAGAACATGCTGATCTGCCAGGTTCTTCGTGATCTGTTGAGGTTCTCCACCGGCTGCCGACACCACCCAACCGTCGCGGTTGCCGCTCCGCCGTGAGGTGAAGACCACCTGAGTCCCGTCGGGAGACCAGGTTGGAATGGTGTCCTCGGTCGGATGGGAGGTCAGCTGACGGACCGCACCACCGCCGGCTGGCATCACCCAGATGTCTCGGTTCCCAGCGCGATTGGAGTAGAAGACAATCTGTGTCCCGTCTGGAGACCAACGGGGAGCCCAGTTCCCCGTGGGATCTGCTGTGAGTTGCGAAAGCTGCCCTCCCTCACTCGGCATCACCCAAAGATCCTGGCTTCCCGCCCGATCCGAGCTGAAAGCCACGCGCTTGCCGTCTGGCGACAGATCGAAAAACTCGATGAGCGCATTGTCGAAGGTGAGCTGTTCGGCGTCGGCCCAGGTGGCAATCCGATCTGCTGAGATCGGAAAGCGCCACAGGTTGGCCAAGGGGCGGCCGCGCGAGTATGCGATCCGGGCACCATCGGAAGAGACCGCAGCCGAGCGGATCTCGAGCCCCGTCGTCACCGCTTCGGCCTCACCTCCGGGCTGACCACCCTGTTTGATGCTCTGCCGCCACAAATCCATCGTCCCGCCTCGATTCGAGACGAAGAAGAGGGTGCGGCCATCTGCCGACCAGACAGGACTGCGGTCGTTGGTCCGGCCGTTGGTCAACGCCACCGGTTCTCCTCCCGCGGAAGAGGTGGTCCAGAGCCGAGTGGTTTCAGCGGGATCCCCCTCGGCCTCCACATAGGCAAACAGACTCCCGTCGAACGACCAGCTGAGGTCCAGGCAGGGGATGCCCAATCGCTTCGGCAGCGGAGTCCTTCGGGTTTGCCGGCTCGTCATGTCGACGAGCTCGACATAGTTATGGGGTGCATCCCAAAGCGCAATAGCGATCTCAGTACTGTCTGGTGACCATTGAGGCGCACCTCGATAATAAGAAGTGTCC
Organism: Acidobacteriota bacterium; assembly: GCA_041630155.1. Lineage (GTDB taxonomy): Bacteria > Acidobacteriota > UBA6911 > RPQK01 > JANQFM01 > JBFGHG01. Next base: position 4,630 of record JBFKLX010000007.1, on the reverse strand, counting down.
ATTGCCACGGAGGCAACCCTGCGAGGGTTTCCCCCTTCGGCGGAGGCAACGTAGAGGCTCCAGGTTTGTTCCCTCTCGGAGAGAAAGGCAATCTGACTTCCGTCAGGCGACCAGGATGGGTAACGGTCCGGCCCCGGATGATCCCACGTCAAGTTGATCGCGTCGCCGCCGGCGAGTTGCTTGACCCAGATATCAAAGTTGCCGCCCTGATTGGATTCAAAAGCAAGAGCTCGTCCATCCGGCGACCAGCTGGGATAGTTTTCGACTCCCACCGCCGACGTCACCTGAACCGGATTGACCAGCCGTGCGCCCCCCCGTTCTGGGACTCGGGTCAGATAGACGATGGCCGCAACCGCGACGGCCAGAGCTGCCAGGGCCAGCCCCGCCCTCGGAAACCGCCCACCGCGGGACCTTGCCGAAACAACGATGTTTTCGCGGTCGGCACGCACCTGTTTCAGATCGGCAAGCGCTTCCCCGACCGATGGGTAACGGGAAGCTGCCTGCTTCGCGAGCGTCTTCTCCAGGACCTGCTGGAGCATTCCGGGGACATCGTCGATATGGGAGTTTAGAGGAGCTGGATCATCCCGCAGGATGGCAGTGGCCGTCTCCATCATTCGGGCCTGCTTGAAGGGATGGACGCCAGTCACCATCTCATACACCATGATTCCGAAAGAAAAGAGGTCGGACCGGCCGTCGACTTCGTCTCCGCGAACTTGCTCCGGCGCCATGTAGGGAATGGTGCCCAATGCGGAATTGGACTTCGTGAGTCGTGTCAAAGTCTCGTCTTGCGCTTTGGCTGGAACCGACACCACCCGCTTTGCCAGCCCGAAATCCATCACCTTCACGTGGCCGTCGGGTGTCAGAAGGATGTTGGAGGGTTTCAAGTCACGGTGGACGATGCCGTGAGAGTGAGCCATCGCCAGAGCCTCGGCGACTTCCACGGCGATAGTCAAAGCCTCGTCGAGGGGGAGCGCGCCCTTCGCCAGCCGCTCTTTCAGCGTGGCACCCTGGACGTACTCCATGGCAATGAAGTCCCAGCCTGGAACCTGGGCCACCTCGTACACCTTGCAGATGTAGGGGTGGTCCAGAGCCGCAGCCGACTGGGCCTCTCGAATGAAGCGCCTCTTGGCGGTGGTGTCTTGCTTCCGATCCGGCGCCAGAAACTTGAGGGCTACCTTTCGCCCCAAGGTCGAGTCTTGAGCCAGATAGACTTCGCCCATTCCACCCTCACCCAGCTTCTTCAAAATGTGGTAGTGGGAGACGGTCCGGCCGACCAGTGGAGGCGAACTGCTGCTGCCGATGTGGGCGGGTGGATGCGACTGGGATGGGCCGGCGTCGGCCCGCGCCTCGCCCGCGCTTGGCGACTCAGCTCCCAAAGTCGGTGCAGCGCGCGCGAGTTCGATGTCGAGGGTGGCCCTCAGCTGCGCATAGTCTTCCTCGTTCGTCCAGACGATCTCGTAAAGGACCTGGGCCTCCGCCTTGCCCTTCATGGCGACCTCACCCTGCCGCCTCCCAGGCAAATCCGGCTCGCCGGCAATGGCCTCATGAACGCTTCGCGAGACCAGGATCTGCGCGGGACCTGCCTGGCTGGTCACACGGGCCGCCAGGTTGACGGCATCGCCGAAGAAATCCGAGTCTTGCTCGTAGGCCCGGCCGTGGTTGATGCCCATCCTGAGCTGGAGCCGGTGCCTCTGGGAAGTGACGGCGTTGAGCTGCTGTACCCGCCGCTGGATTTGCACAGCGGCCCGAACTGCGACGGCTGGTGTTGCGAACGACGCCATTACCGAGTCGCCGATGGTCTTGATGACGGTCCCGTTGAACTCTCTGACGACCGCGGATGCCAGATCGGCATGCCGGTGCATCAGCACGAAACCTGCCGTGTCACCGTACTGCTCGAAGTAGGAGGTGGACCCCACCACGTCGGTGAAGAGAATCGAAACATCAGTTTTGTGCCGGCGGAGGGCTCGGTCGATCTCGGCCCGCGCCTCAAGCAACAGGTGAAGGTTGTCGTCCGGCTTCGGCATCGATCCCCCAAAGCCATCCAGGGCGAGGCTTTGCGACGAGAATACGAAGTCGAGCGGAGGGCGTCAAGAGAAAGGAACGCGTGAGGCGGTGTGACACCGGCACCTTGGCCTGTGATCCGCCAGAAGGCCCGAAACTTCGAGTTCTCGAGCCCGGCCCCACGCCCCGCGCCCCTGTGCCTACAACCTCGCGGGATTGAGCGCATGCAGGGCGAACAGGGCGCCCTGCGGGTCCATGAACTGGACGATCCAGTCTCCGCCCGGAACCTCCATGGGTCCGTTGAGGATGGTTCCGCCGCCCTTCTGGATGTTCTCCACGCCCCGCTTTACGTCCCCCACCCGGGCGTAGAAGATCCACATGGCCGGCATCTCTGGCGGTTTGTTGAACATCCCGCCCAGGCGAATACCGTTGCGTTTGTAGATCTGATAGATCCCGAACTCGCCGATGTCGTGGGCTTCCCCTTTCTCCCAGCCGAACAGGTCGTGGTAGAAGTCGAATGCTTCTTCCCAATTGGACACGGCCAGTTCGTTCCAGGAGACGTCGCCTAGGCGGGGCCAGCCCTCCGGATCGGGCAATTCGCTGGCGGGTGCGTAGATGGAGAAAATCGCCCCCTGAGGATCGGTCAGAATCGCGACTCGACCCACCGTCCCAATGTCGAAGGGCTCACGCATGACGGTGGCCCCCAGTTGGGCGGCCTTGCGGACGCTCCGGTCCACGTCGGAAGAGCCGATATGGGCGAGCCAATGCGGCCTCGCCCCCTGTTTCATGGCATCCTCGGGCAGATTCATGATCCCCCCGACCGGAGTCTCCCCCACCGTCCACAGGGTGTAGGGCGCCCCGGCTCCCTCCCACACGTCGGTGCCCCACCCCACCACGCCGGTGTAAAAGTCCTGGGCCGCCCGGGGAGCAGTCGTCAAGAGTTCGTACCAGAGAAATCGGCCCTGCACATTGGTCGCCACGGGTAACCTCCTTAGAGAATCCTCAATTGCGTCTCGAGCGTCTCTGGAAAGTCTGCCCGCGGGATTGGGAGCTCAAACCTTCCAAAACCGCCTGGGGACATCTTTCCTTGTCCTTATGCCGGGCGATCGCCCGCCAGCTGCCGCTTGATCGGCGGCGCTGGTCCCGGCCTGCCCCGACTCACCGGAGTTCTTCGATCAGCATCTTCCAGGCCAGTCGCTCCCGGGCTGGGTCCACCAGGGGCCTCAGTCGCCGCGCGGCCAGCTGCAGCTTCTCGAGGAATGCGACCTCGGTCTCGGCTCGATGCAGCAGTTTCGCCAATCCCCGCGTGTCGCCCGGCTCGAAAAGACCGGGATAGTCCTCCCCCAGCGTCCCCAGCAGCCCCGGAGTCGCTGTCGCCAAAACGGGTGTCCCGCAAGCCAGGGCCTCTGAGAGAACATTGGAACTGCCTTCTGCACGCGAACTGATCACCAGGAGTCGGGCACGAGCGATCAAACGCAATGCGGCGGCGGGCGTCTTCGGTCCCAGGTAAGCATATCGCGGGTTGAGCCGCTCCTCCCGCTTCACCAGGGCGGCGTAGCGGGGCTCGAGTATGGCGCCGGCCTGCTCCACGGCGACCTTCGATGCCCGGGGCAGCAACCGGGCCGACGAGGCGGTTCTCAAGGGATCCTTGACCTCGCGCAGATGACCCACCACGGCGACCAGAAAACGATTGTCGACTCGCTTCACGGCTCGCTTGGGCGGCCCCGCCGACTGGTAAATGACGCGTGTCTTGGGCCGCAGCCTGGAGTCCAGCTCCTGCAAGGCAGCCTTCTGCAGGACGATGATCCGGTCCGCCCATTCCAGTGACCGCCTCGCGGGGCCGCTGCCAGGCAGGCTCGGATACAGATCGGTCCCCGTCAAGGTCACCACCAGCGGACGCTTGCGGTGTCGCTGCCGAAAGATCCGCACACCCGGCCAGCTCTTGACCGCGTGCAACGCCACCAGCACGTCGCAATCCCGGGCCCGGTAACGCCTGACCACGACTGTAGCGTGGCCCAGGTCCTTCAAGTGTCCGGCCCAGCGTCGAGCCGTCACCCAGTTGCCGTCTCGTTGTCCGGCCGGAGAGGGAATCAAGAGGGCGATTTTCAGACCCATACGTTCTGGAATTATTGAACGTTCCTCCCGCAGACGCCAGCGGGAACCAAATCCGACCGAAGCGCGTACTGTTGGAGAGAATCACTACAGGGAGGGAACGACTCGTGCAAACATGCCGCTCATTACGTCTCTTACCAGCCATTCTCATTCTGGTTTCCACCGTCTGGGCCCAGGAGACGCCGCGCCTGGACCCGGCGCTGATCGAAAAGATCGACCGTCTCATCGAAGCCAAGCGCCACCAGGCGGCCATTCCCGGCATCTCACTCGCGATCGCGGTGGACGGGCAATTGACCTTCTCCAAAGGCTACGGCTGGTCGGACCTGGAGAACTCGGTCCCGGCAACCGCGGAAACCGTGTATCGCACCGCGTCGATCGCCAAACCGATGACCGCCGTGGCTGTCCTCCAGCTGGCCGAACAGGGAAAAATCGACCTGGACGCCGAGATTCAGGACTACTGCCCGGCCTTCCCCGCAAAGCAGTGGCCGGTCACGGTCCGGCAGTTGCTGGCGCACCT
>JBFKLX010000006.1:0-56314 GCA_041630155.1 Acidobacteriota bacterium | reverse complement strand
GGTCCCGTCGCCGAAAAACTGCCCTGTCCCCAGTATCCCGTCCCCAGTATCCCTCCCGAAAAAACTGCCCTGTCCCCAGTCTCCCCAGAACTGTCCCCTGTGGTCCCGACGCCGAGAAGACTGCCCTCTGTCCCCAGCCCCCAGTACTGGGAGTTCCTCTGGAGGTGCCGCTCCCGAAAAACTGCCCTGTCCCCAGTATCCCGTCCCCAGTATCCCCTCCCGAAAAACTGCCCTGTCCCCAGTATCCCCAGTATCAGTGTCGCCCCTGTCCCCAGCTGTCCCCAGCAGCGGAAGAGCAATCGCCCTGTCTCCCTTTCGGTGTCCCTTGCCGTCAGAATCGGACCGCCCAGAATCGGCAGGCCCCTTGAAAACCCGGGGCAACCCCCGGTACAACAAGTGAGACGCGGCAGCTCGCCGGGCTCGTCGGACGCGATGCAGCCTGGTAGTTGCTGTCTTCGTCGGCTTCGTAGCACGAGATGTCGAGGACGGTTTTCAACATGATTCCAGTGAACGTTTTTCTTCTCTTTCTTCTGACCTCGATGCCGCTGGCCCCGGCGCAGGAAACGCCCCTCAAGATCTTCATCTCGGTGGACATGGAGGGAATTGGCGGCATCGGGACTTCGGAAATGACCCATGTCGGGGGAAAGGACTACCTACTCGGTCGCCAGCTGATGACTGACGAGGTCAACGCAGTCGTGGCCGCAATTCTGGAGGCGAGCCCCGCAGAAATCACCATCAATGATTCCCACGGGGACATGCGCAACCTGCAGCACACGCGACTCGATACCCGCGTCGAATACATCCAGGGAAACATCAAGCCTCTGGGAATGGTGCAGGGCCTGGACAACTCGTACGACGGGGTCATTTTCCTGGGCTATCACACCCGGGCCGGGACGGAAAACGGCTTTCTGGCCCACACCGGCTCGGGAATCGTCAAAGGTCTCTGGCTCAATGGCATCGAGGTGGGTGAGGCGGAGATGAACGCGGCCTTCGCCGGGTCGCTCGGCGTGCCGGTCCTGATGGCAGCCGGAGACCTGGCATTCACCCAACAGATCCTGGAGCGAATCAATGTCCGTACGGTGGCCACCAAGGAAGCCATCGGAGCACAGAGCTGCCGCCTCTATCACCCCGAAACGGTGCGACGGCAGCTTGGCGAAACCGTCAAAGCCGCCCTGGACAATCGAGGTCTGGCCGAGCCCTTTCGAATCGCGGAGCCAGTCGAGATCGTGTTGCGATTCTCGACGACCACCCAGGCCGATGTCTTGCAGGCCATTCCCGGAATGAGACGGACCGATGGTTTCAGTGTTGCCTACACGGCCACCGACATGGACGAGGCCTACCGGCTGATCCGCTTGATGTACAAGTACGTGCAGTACTGAACGACCACCGAGTCGCCGCAACGGGGGCAAGAAGAGTCTTCCATGAGTACGATTCGCCTTCGCACTGAAATCCCCGGCCCCAAGTCCCGGCAGTGGATGCAACGCTATCGTGCCAGCGTGCCCCGAGGCGTCTACACCGTGACCCCGGTATTCATCGCCAGCGGGAAAGGCGTCCAGATCGAGGATCTGGACGGCAATCGGTTTCTCGATTTTGCCGGAGGTTTGGGTTGCCTGAACGCCGGGCAGCGGCCCGAAGCCGTAGAGGAGGCGGTTCAGCGGCAATCGCGCCGGTTCCTCCATGCTTGCGTGCATGTAACGCCCTACGACGCCTACGTGCGCCTGGCCGAAGCTCTCAATCGGCGCACGCCAGGAGACTTTCCCAAGAAGACCATGTTGGCCAACTCGGGAGCCGAAGCGGTGGAGAACGCGGTGAAGGTGGCGCGCGCTCACACCGGGCGGCCGGGCATCATCTGTTTCGAAGATGCCTTCCACGGCCGCACCCTCCTGGGCCTGAGCCTGACCAGCAAGACCCACCCGTACAAGTCGGGATTCGGTCCTTTCGCACCCGAGATTTACCGCATGCCCTACGCCTACTGCTACCGTTGCTCGTATCACTTGAGCCACCCCGAATGCGAGCTTCACTGCGCCCGGCAGCTGGAAAACGTCTTCTCTCGCGTGGTCGCCGAGGAGAGTGTGGCCGCCGTCCTCTTGGAGCCGGTCCTGGGAGAGGGAGGCTTCGTGGTCCCGCCCTCCGATTTCTTTCCGGTGCTGGCCGCCGAGTGCAGGAAACGCGGAGTGCTGATCATTGCCGATGAAGTGCAGACCGGATATGGCCGCACCGGCACTCTTTTCGCCTGCGAGCAGTTCGACCTGGAACCCGACATCATCGTCACCGGGAAATCGATGGGCGCTGGACTCCCACTCTCTTCGATCACCGGCCGCCGAGAAATCATGGATGCACCCGACGTGGGTGGACTGGGTGGGACTTTCGGCGGCAACCCCGTGGCCTGCGAGGCCGCCCTGGCGTTGCTCGAGACGTTCGACTCGAACGACCTGGCCGGCCGGGCACGCCAGATCGGACAACTCTTCCACCAGCGTGCTCTCGGCTGGAAGGATGCGTTTCCCATCATCGGCGAAATCCGAGGGATGGGGGCCATGCAGGCGCTGGAGCTGGTGACCGATCGACGGGCCCGATGGCCGGCAGCGAAGGAAACCCGAGCCGTCATCGACGGTTGCTGTCGCCGCGGCCTGATCGTGCTCTCGGCCGGAACCTACGGCAACGTCATCCGGCTGCTGGTTCCTCTGGTTGCCACCGATTCGCAGATCACGGAAGGCCTGGACGTCCTGGAAGCCTCTCTGAAGGAGGTTTCCAAAGCGGCCGCTGCGCCGATCGGAGACAGAAACGGGCCGGCCTGGTGAGCCTGAAATCGGTGCTGGGCCGCAAAGATGTCTTTGCCCTCGCCTTCGGCGCCATGATCGGATGGGGCTGGGTCGTGCTCTCCGGCACGCTGATCGAAGAGGCGGGGACGCTCGGTTCGATGCTTGGTTTCCTGCTGGGGGCCGGGCTGATCGGCCCGGTCGGACTCGCCTACGCCGAACTGACCTCCGCCATGCCTCGTGCTGGAGGCGAACTGGCCTTCACCTACAAGGGCTTGAACGCCACGTTCTCCTGGATCTGCGGCTGGGCCCTGATCCTCGCCTACGTTGGCGTCTGCGCCTTCGAGGCAGTGGCGGTGGCGACGGTCGTCGATTTTCTTCTCCCTTCCCTCCGCACGGGGCACCTCTACACGATCGCAGGGTCCGAGGTGTACTGGTCCTGGATCCTGATCGGAATGGGAGGCTGTCTGTTCATCGGCGCACTCAACTGGTGGGGAATTCGCGCCAGCGGATCGTTTCAACGAGTGGCCACCGCGGGACTCGTGGTGGTGGGCATCGGCTTCTTCGCCGGGAGCAATGCGTTCGGGGCCACGGAGAACCTGCCCCCTCTGGTTCTCGGTCTGGAAGGAGTGCTCCGAGTAGCGATGATCACGCCCTTCCTGATGATCGGCTTCGACGTGATCCCACAGGCATCCGAAGAGATGAAAGTCCCGATGCGTGAGGTGGGCAGAATTCTGCTGCTGTCCATCTTCCTCGCCACCGCGTGGTACATGCTGGTGCAATGGGGAGTGGGCTTGAGCCTCCCCGAGAGTGGCCGCCACGAGAGTGAACTGGCAACGGCGGACGCGGCGACTGCAGTATTCGGCTCCGGCCTGGCGGGCAGTGTTCTGGTGGCGGGGGGATTCCTGGGAATCGTCTCCAGCTGGAATGCCTTCTTCGTCGGAGCCACGCGGCTGGTCTTCGGGATGGCCCGAGCTCGGATGCTCCCCTTCAGGTTGAGCCGGCTTCATCCCCGCCATCAGACTCCCAGCGCCGCAGTCCTGTTCGTGACAGCGTGCACTCTGTTCGCCCCCTTTCTTGGCCGGGAAGCGCTGGTCTGGATCGCCAACGCGGCGAGCCTGGCTGCCGTGGTGGTTTTCTTTCTCGTCTCCCTTTCATTTCTGCGACTGCGATGGCGGGCCCCTCGAATGCCACGACCCTATCGGGTTCGGTTCGGTAAAGCCGCCGGAGCGGGAGCCGTAGCCGTGAGCTTCGGGTTCATTCTGCTCTACTTGCCCTTCAGCCCGTCCGGCCTGATCTGGCCCCAGGAATGGTTGATCGTGTTGATTTGGGTTGCCCTGGGAGCGGGAGTCTTCTGGGGCGGCCGGCGCGTCCGATCTCGGATCGACCCGGAAGCTCAGGCGGAGGTCATCCTGGGGACTTCTGCTCTTGGCCGCTTCACTGAAGAGGACCCCTGCGCGTCCACCAGCCCAACCGCAGACCCGAGTTCACAGTCGAGAGATCCTGCTGACATGTGACCGAGGGGCGGGAGCTTATCGAGCCGTCGCGCCGGCGACCCGGGACAGCGGCGAATCGGACGCCTGATAGACCGCTTTCCCCTGGAAGAGCGTCAGGTAGCAGCGCAGATCTTTCAGCTGATCCGAAGGAATGCTGTAGAGATCGCGGTCCCAGACAGCGATGTCGGCATACTTGCCCGGCTCCAGTGTCCCAGTTTCATCCTCCAGAAACATCTGGCGCGCACTCCAGATCGTGAAGGAGCGCAGGGCCTGCCGGACGTCGATCGACTCTTCCGTCCCGAAGGGATGGGAACCGTGGACTCCGAGCAACGCCTCGCGGGCCACGGAGGCCCACAGGCCGTAGCGGGCCGGAAACGGGGTCACGCCGAAGTCGGACCCTCCCGCCCACCGGATGCCCCGGGCCAGAAAGGTCCGGAAGGGGTTGAGCCGCGAGCTGCGCTGGGCCCCGAAATTCCCGGCATAGGTGTCTCCGATCCACCACATGAACGTGGCGGAGGGCTCGGGGTAGCCAGCGTCATAGTCTTTCTGGAGGCCAGCCATTACCTCCAGAGCGTGATCGGACGGGATATTGGCATGGATGATTCCGTGGCGCAGTCCCGAAATCGGATGTTGCTGCAGCGACATCGCAAAGGAGTCCACCACCCAATCGATCCCCCGATCCCCGATCGAATGAACGCTGACATGCAGCCCGGCTCGATGGAAGAGGTCGATCTGCTGCCGGAGAGTTTCCGGCTCGATGACCGGATAGCCCCGGTTTCCGCGGTCCACCTCGGTGCGATTCTTGTTCCACTCGTCATAGAGCCAGGCGGTTCGAGCGCCGCCGCTGCCGTCGATATGGAGCTTGACTCCGCCCGAGATCAGTCGATCGTCGCCGGTAGAAAGATGCGGCCGGGTGAAGGGGCCGATGCGCTCGATCAGCTCTCCAGCCGATTCCAGAGTATTTCCGGCCCGCCAGAGCGCAAAGACCCGTACCGTGAGCGCTCCCTCGGCAAGTACGCTCTGATAGTCGGCCCATTGCTCGGGACCGATTCCCGGATCCTTGAGCCCCGTCATTCCTTCTTTGTTGAACTCGGCGGCCAGGCTGCGGATGCCTTCGCGTCGTTGCTGTTGAGTCGCCCGCGGAACGTGGCGGCGGACCAGCGACTGGGCGGATTCCTTGAGAACTCCCGTGGGCCGGCCCTGAGCATCCCGATCGATCGTGCCTCCGGGCGGGTCAGGAGTCTGCGGCGTCACACCCGCAATCTCGAGTGCCAGGCTGTTGGCAACTCCGTAATGCCCCATGGTGTGGGTCAGCCAGACGGGGTGCTCGGGCGAGACCCGATCCAGGTCTTCGGCGTAAATGTAACGAAGTTCAGCCAGCTTCCCTTCGTCCCAACCTCTTCCCCGCACCCAATCACCTGAAGGCAAGTCAGCCACCGCCTCTGCAACCTTCCGGACCACGTCGTCGATGCTCTGGACGCCCGGGTAGCTGAGGTCGAGAACGTAGAGACGGCTCACCGAGCCGTTGGCGAAATGGCAGTGGGCATCCAACAAGCCGGGCGTCGCGGCCAGACCCTGCAGGTCGATCCTCTCCGTCCCGGCACCGGCAAGCTCGAGTATCTCCTGGGAAGAGCCGACAGCCAGAATCCTTCCGTCTCGAATGGCCAGAGCCTGGGCCACTCTGTCTTGTTCATCCACCGTGATGATCTTGCCGTTGTGGAGAATCGTGTCAGGCGCCAGTCCGGTGGCTACTCGTGGGGCGGAGCAGGACAGTAACCCCAGGGCGGCCAGCACTGCGAGGGCTCGGGTCGTGATCTTTGGCATCGACCTAGCCTAGCGCCCATGAGTCAACAGGGAAAGTCCGGACTCAGTCAAGTGATTTGAGCCTCTCTTCCACATTCTGCCCGAATGCTCTGTCGAATGAAGTGGCAGCCGAAGGAAGCACCGAAACATCGTGGGTCACGTGGGCCAGTCCGGGCGCCAGACTTCCGGCTCGCGCTAAAACTCGACCCGCCAGTGCGGATCCGACCTTCGGTCATAAGGAACCGGCCGGATTTCAGCCAGGCAGAATCAGATTGATAGCGCTCCTCTCCAGACGTTAAGATAGGGCTATAGCAGCTATTTCTCTATGGTCGAGTCGAGACGACGCCGGATTCGACTGGCTCGCTCCCAAGCTCCCTGCAGAGGCGTGCGGACCGAGGTCAGGGCAGCGCACGACTAAGGAATGATTGCCCATGCTTGCGACGAACCGCGGAGTGATCCCTCTTCACATGACCGACAGCAGCCGTCGATCTCGAAGAGCAGGAGGTGGTCCTTGAAAGTATTCATATCTTGGTCCGGAGACCGCTCTCGTACAACAGCCAAAGCGCTGAAAGAGTGGTTGCCCCGAGTGATCCAGGCTGTCAAACCCTGGATTTCTTCCGAAGACATAGCGGCTGGAGCCGGCTGGAACCGGGCTCTGACCTCCGAGCTGGATGAAGCCAATTTCGGCATCATCTGCCTCAACAAAGAGAATCTCAGCAGGCCATGGGTGCATTTCGAGGCGGGGGCACTCGCAAAGTCCCTGGAAAGCTGCAACGTATGCCCCTATCTGGAAGGCGTAGAAGAACGTGAGCTCGTATCTTCACCGCTTTCCCAATTTCAATCGGTGAAAGCCACGAAACCGGGCACTCTCAGTCTCGTTCGCTCCATTAATAAAGCGCTCAACAAGGGAGGATTGTCAGATAAGCTGCTGACAGAAACGTTCAACCGATGGTGGCGAGACCTTGCCCGAGAGCTGCAATTGGAAGTTCACAGCTCACCAAGACCGCAGAAGTACGGGTTCGAAGAAATCTTCGTTTCGAGAGTTGGAGCTCTGAGAGAGATCGCACCAGCGCTGGATCAGGAACGCGAAAAGAAGAGCAAGGGGCGTGTGTGGTTCGTATCAACATCGTTGAAAGGGTTTTTCGTTCTATCTTTGGGTAGATTTGGCGATGGTCAGGAAATCATGACACGTTTGGTTGATTCCGGAGTCGATCTGCGCATCCTGCTCACCGACCCGGCTACCGCGTACATTCGGGAGTGGATGGAGGATGCTCAGGAAAGGGGTCACTGTCCGGTCCTGCGGGAAGGGGAGTTTGCGAATGAGATTCGAGCAAATGTCAGAAAGATCAAAAAATGCCACGTAGCGAAATCCAGCCTACGATACTACCCGGCACCGGCCCCAATGGCTGCCATTGCCACGCGAGACAAGATGGTGCTTTGCCCGTATACCCTTCAGGGAAAGGGCCATCATACGTTTGCTCTCATCGTTCGAAGAACAAGGGAGGCAGACATCTTCGCGCAGTGTCTGAAATACAATTTTGAAGAGCCATGGAAGCGTGCCTTCGAGGTGCCCGATCGAGACTGGTCGTGATCCGTTCGGAGGTGGGTCCAATAGGGACAAATCAGTCCGGTGGGGACAGAGCATCTTTTGACCTGCATCGATCGCCTCCCTTGCTCTCCCCGCCTGTCTCTTCCCGTTCTCGAGGGCACTTCGACCTGGCTGGCTCAGGCTCGCGAAAGCCTGAATGAGCAGGGTGACGGCCAGACGCCGGCGAGCTACCCTGTCCCCATCACGCTTTCACTCTGCAAGACTCGGGTCGCAGGCTCCAATCAGTCAGACTCTGAAAAAATGTCCTGGGAAGAATGCCCTGTCCCCAAATCCAGAATCCAGGCGATTCGTCGTCTCCAGTCCGCCTTGCTTTCCGGCCCCCCAAAGACAGAGCCACTCGCCTCGCCTGCAATCAGGCGCGACATCTGAGGGGCGGGAAGCCCCTGTGGGGTGCAATGCTCGAAATCGAGAATCGCGAGCTGCAGATCATAGCGCGCTCTGCTGGTCAGAATTCCATTTCAATGTTCGCCGAGACTGGCCAGCATCGGTAATCGTCGTTACTGTAATCTGGCACCCCTGGTCCTCAGAACTCGCTTGGGCACGTCCCCGGCGAAAACCCTGATTCGAGGCCTGACTTGTCGAGTACTCCGAGCCCACAACCGTGGAAGGCCTGGCGAAGAAAATGGTTTGCCATTCGAACCGTCTCCAAGAGCGATTGGGGGAGAGCGCTCTCGCAGGAGAGCTTCATGCTGCGGCTCACAGAGATGCAGCGGACGGCACAAGCCAGTTCACGAACCGAAGAAAAGACGGCAATCCTCTGGAAGTTGGAAAGTCTCGCTGCATTTTTCCTCAGGACAGCCACTTCCGACAACACCCTGAACGATAGCCGCCTTCCTCCAGAGATTCGGCCCATTTCCCATTCAGGGATGGGCGTGGCGGCAGTGGAAAAGGGGCATTTCGACGCGGAGAAGATCAGTCGCATCATCGACACGTTCTCTCATCCCGACTACCGCCATTTTGCCTACGAATCCGTGGGAGCGATGCTTGCTGTCTACCAACCCGGGCCTTTTCACTGGACGGCTCGAACCTTGAGCCGGCTCGGGGTGTTTCGAATGCCACGACTGCATCCTCCCCGCAACGTCCCACGCTTTCTGTCCCAGTTCGCCCCAGACCTCCAGCCATTGATCTCTCATGGGTTCGGGCGCTTGCTCTATTTCAGGAATCACACGCTGGCCGCAGCGATCCGACAAGCCCAACGAACCGATTTCCAGTGTGAGGCCGCCGTGCGGGGATGTGCCTTTGCCTTTGCCATGGTCAACAGCCAGGAACTCGAACAGGTCCTGATCTCGGGCAGCCTGGTGCGGCCCTTGGCGGTTCGCGAGGCTTTCGAGAACGGGCTGGTCTACGCCTTGATCTTCTGGGAATGGCTGGCGCCCGGGTTTCTCAGCCGGCTGAATAGCAGCCGCGACGCCTCTTCCCAACTACTGGCACGGGCGAAGCGCCAAATCGCCCTCAACCGCGACCTCGGAAGTCTGCGCGCATTCGAGTTGATCGACTGAGCCGGGATCCAGGAAGGAACGGCCGTGTGGCCCGGCGTTACAACTTGGGCTCCCTTCGAGGTTCGGTCGTTCGAGCTTTCCTGATCTATGAAGCCGTCCCGTACAGACTTGGGCGCTGGGTGTAGACTGTTTGGTGCGGTTCCTGTGAGTGCCCATCTGTTTGGACGATGATCGCCATGTTCGGACCTTTTGTTCACAGCATCGATCCTGTCCTTGCCGATGTGGGAGGCTTGTACCTTTGGTGGTATGGCCTCAGCTACACACTCGGCTTCCTGCAGCTGCATCTCTTCTTGAGGCGCCGGCGTGACCGGCTCGGGCTGACACTTCGTGAGGTCTTCAGCCTGACCCTATTCATCGTAATCGGGGTACTGGCGGGCGGGCGCTTGGTCGAGGTGGCATTCGACGAATGGCCCTTCTATTCGGAGCATCCCTGGTTGATTCCGGCCCTCTGGCTGGGGGGGATGGCCTCCCACGGAGTAATGCTGGGTGGCGCCGCAGGCATGTGTGCCTTCGTCCTCATCTACAAGAAGCCGTTTCTCTCCCTGGTCGATGAGCTGGTCATCCCGGGGGCGTTCCTCATGGGAGCCGGGCGGATTGGCAACTTCATCGATGGGCAGATCGTGGGGAGCGTCACGGATGTGGCGTGGGGCGTGAAGTTCCCCGACGCGCAGGGGATACGTCATCCGGTCGTGCTCTACGACGGAGCGAAGAATTTGCTGCTGGTTCCCTACCTCCTCTGGGTTCGCAAAACAAACCCGACTCCCGGAGCCACCGCGGCTCGTTTCGTCTTCTGGTATGCATTCCTGCGGATCTTCATCGATCTCTTCCGGGACTATCCGACTCACCGGCTGGAAATCGGCACAGGGCAGACGCTCAATATTCTGATGGCTCTTCTCGGACTGGTCTTGTTGGCCAGGTCGCGCCTGCGCCGGTTGGGACGCCTGGGAACGGGGTCAGCAACAGCGCCATTCCCGGGAGCCCTTCCGGAACGAAGGCCGCTCCTGTCTCAGCAGGTGGCGCTGGCCTGCCTGCTGCTGTTTTGCCTTACAGTGCCCAGCAACTGGACCCAAGACGTCCCGAGCAGATACGGAGCGCGCCACGCCGGCCTGGAGCACTCCTGGCTCTATCCGGAAATCGACACGGCCCCGCAGAAGGTGCGGTGATTGTCGTCAGGAACCCGTCTTCGAGCAGTGAGACAGGATTTGCGCCTTCAGGCCGGGGCAGCAGGTCTTGGAGCCGAAGTAGGAGCTCCACAGAACGTCGGCAAAGGCTTTGCCCGGCGTGACGGCCCCTTGCTGCTCGCCGTTCTGCTTCAACGTGGTACCGGGACCTGGGACATAGGTGAGCTCCAAGCTCGCCCCCCGGATCAGGTCCTGCTGGAAATACGAGAGAAACGTCTCGATCTGGATGCGAAGATCCACCGAGGCGTCGGCGGGCGTGTTCCTTTCGAAAGCCTTCCCGAGCGCTTTCGCCATATTCTCTGCGGAAACGTTGCGCAGCAGGTCGATTCGGATGTACCTGACCTCGTCAGCGGAGATCAGGCCCAGGGTGTCACAGGTACCGCTTTCGGAGTAGGCGCCCAACGTGTAAACGTCGAAGAACCACTTCTCCCTGAGTCCGGCCCCGATCAGCTCGAGCGTCCTGCCCGCCACCTCGACAGTTTTCGGGTACTTCCACCGTTCCAAGGTCGGGGCCGACGCCAGCCCCGCCGTCGCCAGCGCCGCGGCCACGAACACTGCGATCACCCACGACCGAATCTGATCAGTCATCGTTTCCTCCTGGCTGGCTCTCCTGAGCCGAGCCCGCACTGCTCATAGAGTGTTTCCATCGTCGCTGGGATCATCCACCGTGAGCCGGTTGCGCACCAGACTCCCGGCCGAGAGTCGCGGGGTCCAATCATCCGTGTCACTCACGGGCGCCTCACGACGCCCCCTCCGGAGAAATGCGGACCAGGTGCTCTGTCCGCCTCACCAGCCCATCGAGAGGCGCCTCGAGGGGTCGAGCCCATGCCCACTATTGGCACCTCGGAATCTCGCTGCAACTTGGACTCTCGGGCGAAGTCCGCTTTACCCAAGGCGGGGAGCGGCCCCGCCGGGAATAGGGGACAGGGCACTCTTTCACCTGGGCAACCTGGGCACTTTTCACCGGCCTTCCTACACGGGGTTCGCTCGAAACTGGGGACAGGGCATTTTTCCGGGGGCACTCGAAACTCATCTGGGGCAGGTGTCAAAAGCATTGGATCTGAATCTGTGCATAGCTCTACCTCCATTCCGACGCCAACCTGTCCCGGACGGGAGGGGTTCACCTCTTATACGTGGCTCCAGCTGCTGGTCTCTGGAACAACGGGAAGAGACGAGAGCCGGCGCCTCAGAATGCGGAGCCGATGAAACCTTCGAGAAAAGCCCTGTCCCCATCTCCGTTCCGCTTCGGTCTCCATCTCCGTTCCGCTTCGAAAGAGGGCGACGTGATCTGCAGCGTGTGCCGGCGCGGGGCTCGCCCGGGGTCGTGGCTTCCTCACGACCAGCGTCGAAGGCCCCCTCCCACTCGGGCGGGTGCGCCGTGCGACCCCGAGAAGGTGCAAAAATCGAGTAAAGACGCGTACAATCGGCAGCATGCCACCGCTGGACAGGACCGGCCCTACGATCCTCGAGCGAGGTGGCTGCAATCCATCGGTTCGGAACGGAGAATCCCTATGACGGAGATTCGCGGATGCTGTCTGTGCAGCCAGATCCAAGGCTGTGAGGAAAACGACCTGATCGCGCACCTGCTGCCAGGCGTGCCCTATGCCCGGCGGATCATGATGGAGAGCGATTCATTCGCAGTCTTGCCCAGCCTCGGTCCCCTGGTCAGGGGGCACTCGTTACTGTGTCCCAAAGCTCACACTCGGAGCTTTGCCCACCTCGACAGCCACCTGCATGCCGAGTACCGAGAGGTCAAGGCTCGACTCGAGAAACGCTTGCGCCAGATTTACGGCTGCGGAATCACCCTCTTCGAGCATGGAATGGCCGCGACCGGTGATCGGATTCCCTGCTCGGTGGAACACGCTCATCTGCACTTTCTGCCTTTGGCGAACGCCTTTCAGGCGGGGGTCCAGGCCGACAACGAGTGGATTGAGTTCGATGGAAGGCTGGAAATGTTGAGCCGATTGGCCCAAGGTCGTGAGTACATCTTCCACGAGACGCCCGACGGCGTCTGCCGCATTCTCACCCGAGCAGACGAGGGTTTCTTGGAGTCCCAGTACATGAGAAGGATCATCGCCAGAGGTCTGGGTCCGTCCGTTCACTGGAACTGGAGGGAGGCTCCCAACCCGATGGCGGCGGACGAGGCTTGGCGGCAATTCGTTCGTCATTTCCCTGGAACCGGCGCATGAACAATCTGTGTTTCGTGATCATGCCGTACGGCACGAAGAAAGACATCGACGGAAAGGAGATCGATTTCGACCGAGTTTACAGCTCGATGATCAAGGAAGCGGTGGAAAGCGTAGACGGTCTCGAGTGCCAGCGCTGCGACGATATCGAGCAGCCAGGATGGGTTCACGAGCGCATGCTGCGTCATATCTTTCAGGACCGCGTGGCAGTCGTGGACACCAGTACGCTCAACGCCAACGTTTTTTACGAACTCGGCGTCCGCCACGCGCTGAGAAGGTCCATAACCGTCCTGATCCACCGGGAAGGCACGAGCTGGCCCTTCAATATCGCCGGTCTGAGCTCGATCGAATACAAAACCACACCGACAGGCCTCAAAAAAGCAAGATCGAAGATTGTCAGATTCATCAAAAACGCTCTCGAGGACCCTGACAATGTCGACAGTCTCGTGTATTGTGCCATCCCTGATCTGCGCGTCCAGCGAACGCCCACCCGCCTCACCAAAATGGAGATCACCAGGTTCCCGCTCGTCAAGAGTCGAGACCAGTGCATCGCCTTCATCACCGGCGATCGGGACGACATCATGGTGGGGGACATTTGGGTCAGCTCCGAGAACACGAACATGCAGATGGACCGCTTCTACGGCAAGTCGACATCGGCGACCATACGGTACCTGGGAGCAAAGAAGAATGAGAAGGGCAAGATTGTCGAGGACACGATCGCCAACGCACTCGCTCTCAAGATGGGGGCCGATTTGGAGGTGGATCCCGGGACGGTTTTGTGTACTCGAGCCGGGGCTCTGGAACGAAACAACGTGAAGTGGATCTTCCACGTGGCCTCTGTGGTGGGTGAGCCGCGCGAAGGCTACCGGCCCGTCACCCGCATCGACCAGTGCGTGAAGAACGCGCTTCGGCGAGCAGCGGAACCGGAGTTTCGAGACGACGCACTAAAGTCCATTCTCTTTCCGATCTTCGGAACAGGACCGGCTGGTGGAGACCTCTCGAAGCTGGCAGAAGTGTGCGTGAGTGCCGCGCTCGAGCACCTGGAGACCTTCGACGGCACGCTCCGAGAGGTGTACTTCTATGTGTGGAGCGACGTCGATCTCGAAATCTGTCTCAATATCGCACGGAACCATCCAGGACTGGATCAACTCTGAGACCATGAGCGGACGCTTCGAACTAGAGATACTCGCGCCGGGGAAGGCAGATGTTTTTCTCGCCTCTGCTGAGAGCGACATTCCCTGGATGGTCGTTGAGCAGCTCGACCGGGTTGGCGTTCGCGTTGTCGGTGAGTTGCCCGGTATCGAGGCTGACGAGGAGCGGACGCGGGCCCTCATGTGCCGATGCTCCGGCCTGGTGACCGCGTTGCCGGATCACGCAATTGCCGGGTTCACCGCGCGGGCCGATGTTGCTCCCGGGACTCCAAGGCTCAACATCTGTTCAGAAACACCGGACGATCTGGACGGGTTTGTTGCCAAGGTTCTGAAGGACCGCGAACGGATCCGTCCCTATGCCTTGATGATCGGCCGCCTGGAACGGGATTTTCGCCATGCGCGCGATGCCATCCGGGTGGCCGTGGAGGGCGAGGCGGGAATCCCCTGTCTCTGGGCTGACGACGGTCGCCACCGTACCAATATCGAGAGCGTCCGGGAGCGGACACGGCTGCTGATCAAGCATGCGACCTTCGTCATCGCCGATCTGACCCTGGGAGTGGAAAGCCCAACGCGGGAGAATCCCAGTCGAGCACACGAGGTCGGGATGGCCATCGCCTATGAACGCCCACTGATGCTGTGCAGCCAGGAGCCGCGACGGTATCCCTATTTCTCGATCGGGGACATGCAGATGACCTTCTGGTCGACGGAGGATGAGCTAGAGGCTGGGGTCAAGTCGTGGATTCGCTTCAATCGAGAGGTCGTCGCGTGTCGCGTCTACAATTATCAGCTGCCTGCGCCGAGAATCACGAAGACCGTGTTCTCCTACGACCCGAAACTGCGCTACGTTGGACCCAGAACCAAGTCGCGACTCGGCGTGCGACGCTGGCTGGCCACCCTGGGCGCGAAGTTGCGATGAGCTGCGTCTATTGCCTCGAAACGAACAGGCTCCAAGACCGGCAGGTCCTGCTCGGCGGTGAAAACCTGTACCTGTGCGCACCTCTTGGTCAACTCGTCGAGGGATTTCTCGTCATTGCACCGTATCGTTGCATCGGCTCCCTGTCGAAAATGCCGGCAGGCTACTTTGCGGAACTCAGGAAACTCAAAGCCGTCGTGGCGGATTTCTACGCGAAGGCGTACGGGAGGACGCGAATCACGTTTTACGAACAGGGCCGAGCCGGCGGTGGCACGTCAAGAGACGGGGCGGGTGGCTTCCCACTGCATGCACACTTGTGCTGCCTGCCGAGGGGCGTGAACCTGCACGCGACGTTGGCGCGAGACTACGTCAAGAGGAACGTGCCGTGCGTCGGACACCTTCCGGAGGTTGTGCAGAGCCAACCCTACGTCTACGTCGAGAGCATGGTCGAGAAGTCGGTATACGTTGCCACTACTCGAGAGGGGCGCATCGAGCTGGAGCGAAAGCGGCTGAAGCCCGCTATCGCGGCCCTCCTGGGGCTCCCCGAGCGGGGGTACTGGCGCACCTACCCCGGGGATCACGAGCTGGAACGGCTCATTCAACGATGGAGAGACATATGGCGGGGCCGACGCACACGAACAGCAAACAGCTCGCACTAGAGCAGCGGAGAAAAGGCGACCTCGAGGGCGCGGCGATATCGTTGCTGCAGGCCATCGATGCTACCGGACGGGAACTCGCCGATCTTCACGGGATCCTTGGCGGGACGCGAAAGCGGCAAGGTGATCTCGCCGCTGCCACGGCAGCATACGATGCCGGGTTCGGCCTCGACTCGCAGTACCAGGTGCTGAGCTCCTACAACGAACTGAATCGGCTGGTCACGCGAGTGCTGCTCTGTCCCGGCGCATTGTCCGATCCCGATCTGCTTCGTGAAGAGGAGACGGTGGGGTTCGTGGATCTGTGTCTGGAACTGTCCCAACTCGAGAAGAAGTTGCAGCGCCACTTGGCGGGCGTTCGCTCCAATGACTACTGGGCAGCGGGAGATCTTGCCATAGCGGCGGCGCTGAATGGGCACATCACAACGGCGATTGAGGCGATCGAACGTTTCGCCTCTTGCTCTCCACCACCACCGGACACCGCATATGTCGCCTATATCCAAACCCTCGGGGAGCTGGAACAGCTCGACACACCTAGCAAGGAAGCTCTCCTGAGCGTAAAGACCCTTCTGCAGAAAAAGGGACAGGCCGGATAGACGATTCAGGCGAACGCGACCCGGCGACTGAACCCAAGTCCGCCTGCCCTCGAGGGTGGGCTGGATTTGCGATCAATTGGAAACCTCAAAACTCATGACACCCTGGTGAAGCGCCCTGTCCACGGCTCGATCCTCCCCAGCTCGACTTTCCCCTGTCCCCAACTCCTTTCCCTGTTCCCACCTTCGCTCGGTCCAGGGGAAAATAGGACCAGGGGAAATGGCCTGTCCCTGAAAAAAGTGCCCTGTCCCCAGTTGAGGTGGATCCCAACTCATCCGGGTGTGGTCCTCGGGAAAGATGTCCTAACCGCTTTTGGAGTTGTCCGTGAGCGAAGCGGCCCGTCAGCTGCGGGTCAGCCGGCAAACTCTACATCGGATTTTTTCCGGAAGATCTGGAATCGGTCCGGAGATGGCGGTGCGACTGGAGAAGTTCTGCACCAACGGACCGGCAATCTGGCTCCGCCCGGACGATCACGTGGAAAGGCTCGCCCAGGCGGGCGGAAGTGTCGGTGCGATCCAGGTCAATCCGGACGGTGCAACAAGCTTACGACCTCTGGCACGCCCAGCAGCGGCTCCAACGAGAGGTTCCGAAGATCCGGTCTCACGACGCTTTGATGTAACTGACTTCGGCCTCCCTATCCCCCCAGGGATTGATCCTTGGCGAGCGCCTTAACCTGGTCCGGACGGCGCTATCGCCGTCTCGCTACGAAACCGTGAATATGAATAATCCTGGCACTGGCGGGAGGCTCCGGCAGTTGGGACTTGGGTTGGGTCTCAAGATCTCGCCGGGACAAGCCTACCGCATCCCAAAGGAAGCCGAAGTCGACCGGGTCACGGTCTTCCCGGGAGGCCCGTTGGCGGTCGCTGGTTTGATAGCTTCGCAGCAGCTCCGCCACCTGCCGCAGCAGCGTTTTGGAGCGGGAAGCCTGGCGTGGCGTTTTTCCGTTTCGCATCGGTATTGGCTGGTCCGCCCAGTCGGCGTAAGTTTGCTCCGCGACGCGCTGCATCAGCTTGCTTCTCTCTGCCCGAGGCAAGCCCGCCATTGGATCGCTATTCGGCCGTGCGGGCTTGCTGGGGGAGAATCGGTTCTTCCAGAGGTGCCGCGGGTCGGAGACGACGCGGTTGAGTGGCTGCAGGATTTCACCGGCCAGCTGGGCGAGCCACTCCTCCCAATCCCATTGGGGACTCCCATTTTGGGGACAGGGCACTCTTTCAAGGCACTCTTTCATCGGCACCTTCTGGCTGTTCCGAGGAGTCCACGAGGGACCGCGTCGAAGCGGAAAACTCGAACCCGGCCCGGCAGCAGCAAGCCGTGTGGGCCGGACATCCGAGGTTCGTGTCCCAAACATCGGACCGGTCACTCCTGTGTGGCGTGCCCTGTCCCCAGATCCCCAGTTCCTGTGGTCCCCAAGATCCCCGCGCTTTCAGAACGTCCTCTTCCCCAGATCCCGGTCCCCAGATCATGGCCCGGGGTGCTCCGGTGGGCTGGCTCGCCAAAGCCAAAACGGAGGTTCTGCTCGTATTCAGTGAATCTCCGGCTCCTTCAGTCTCCTCTTTGGACTCGATGGTTCGACGAACCGGGGAACTCCTCGACCGGACGGGTGTCCAATGCTGCACGGATGCCAGAATCCAGCATGACGAAGTCTTGCGTAGTCGCTGTCACTCTTCTGCTCCTATTCCCAGGATGTAGTCCGGCTCCACCGGGTGGAGGGATGTCACGCCGCGCCCCCGTAGAGGAGTCGGCACCCTCTCAAACTCCTGACTCGCTCGAGTCTCTTTGGAGGGAGCAGAAACTCGTTCGAAACGCCGAACTGGCCATTGAGGTCCCAGATCTCGACGAGGCAATTCGGGGCACTGAAGCCGTGGCGAGCAGGAACAATGGCCTTGTCGTCGACTCCGAAATTCGCCAAACGGACGGGAATCGACAAGCGGAAATCAGGGTGCGTGTGCCATCGGCTCGTTTCGATCCAGCTTTGGAGGAGCTGCGGCAGATCGGGACTGTCGATTGGGAAGCCGTGAGTACGCAGGACGTCACCAAGGCCTATACCGATTTGGAGTTGCGACTGTCCAACAAGCGAAGGATGGAAGAACGCCTGCAAACGCTCCTCGCCACCAACACCGGCAATCTGTCCGCAGTTCTGGAGGTCGAGCGGGAACTGGGCCGCGTCGTGGGAGAGATCGAGGAGTTGCTGGGGGAGAAACGGTACTTCGATCATCGCATCTCCACATCCACCATCGACTTGAATCTTTACGAACCCCCGGCGCTTCTGAGCCCAGGCTTCACAGCACCCGTCCGTAAGGCCCTCGGCCTTTCCTTGACCGTGCTGGGGACGTCGGTGGCAGCGATGATCTACTGCGCGTTCCTGGTCGCCCCCTGGCTGCTGCTGGGGATTCCCCTGTGGTGGATCGTTTCGAGAGTGAAGCGGAAACGGAAACCCTGACCGACCGACGGTACTCATCGCAAAACATCTGACTTCGGGGTCATGCGTCGTGCCGGGAGAAGCTCTGGCCGACCGCCGGAAGTCCGACATCTCCAGCACACCCAGCTGCCGATTCTGATTCGTGCCCGTCGGCTGGGCTGGGGACAGGGCATTTCTTCAGGGTAGGATGAGGCGAGACACGGCTCGCCTCGAGGAACCCCGCCCGCCAGCGTTCTGGGCGATCGGGGCCGAGTATCCAGACCATCTTGCCCGAGCGGGCCAACCGGGTGGAGCGCCCTGGGCCTGAATTCGAGAGTTTGCCGGCTGGGCAGCGTATGCTTGGACCCACCGTCTTGGCGTGGGACGACCCGAGGAACGAACACGGTGACAATGGGTCGGGAGGGAATATGATGGCGAATCGTCGCTCGTTCCTGAAGGGGCTGGCCGCTCTCGGTGTGGGGGCGGCTTCGAGCCGCCGACAAGAAGGTCGTGGAACACCTGCTGTCGTGGTCGTTGGAGCGGGGGCTTTTGGCGGCTGGTCGGCGCTGAGGCTACTGGAGCAGGGGGCCGCGGTCCGGCTGGTCGATGCCTGGGGACCGGGGAACTCCAGGGCCAGCTCCGGAGGTGAAACCCGTTTGATTCGGGCGGCCTACGGTCCATCCCGCATCTACACTGAGATGGCAGTGAACTCCTTTGCGCTCTGGAAAGAATACGGGCGACGCTGGAAGCGCAGGCTCTTCCATCAAACGGGAGTTCTCTGGATGACGGGCGATAAAGACTCCTATGAAAAGGCCTCCCTGCCGATTCTGCGCGATCTGAAGGTGCCGTTCGAGCAACTCACCCCGAAGGAGTGCTCCCAGCGCTGGCCCCAGATCGACTATCAGGGTGTCCGCTGGGCGATCTACGAGCCGGGAGCGGGATACTTAGCGGCGCGGCAAGCCTGCTCAGCTGTCGTGCAAGCTTTCCAGGATCGGGGCGGGGAGTTCCTGCAGGCGCTCGTCTCGCCGGGCAAGATTCAGGCGGGTCGGATGCAGAGCGTGCGGCTGCAGGATGGCCGGACCCTGGAAGCCGATCGCTTCGTCTTTGCCTGCGGACCCTGGTTGGGCCGTATGTTTCCTTTACGCTCGGATCTCATCCGGCCCACCCGGCAGGAAGTGTTCTACTTCGGGACACCCGCTGGAGACGAGAGTTTTTCAGAAGGCGTCCTCCCCAGCTGGGTGGACAACGGGACCCAGCTCTTTTACGGGATGCCGGGAAACCAAGGGCGCGGCTTCAAAATCGCGGACGACACCCGGGGTCCCAGTTTCGATCCCACCAGCGGGTCCCGCACAATCAGCCGGCGAGGCTTAATCGCTGCCAAAGCATATCTGGCCCGCCGGTTTCCGGCCTTGAAGGACGCCCCCCTGCTCGAGGGTCGGGTCTGCCAATACGAAAACTCGCCCGACCAGGATTTCATCCTGGATCGGCATCCGGAGGCGGAAAACGTCTGGCTCGTTGGCGGGGGTTCTGGACACGGCTTCAAGCACGGACCGGCCGTGGGCGGGGCGGTCGCCGCCGCCGTCCTGGAAAAGAGTGCCCCGCCCGGAGAATTTGGGCTAGGCCGTCTGCTGCAAAAGGAATAGAGACCTGATCCCAGCCCCGGACCTTCCGTGGTCAGCCGTTCCCGCTCCATCTTCGAATCTGCTGGGGAGCCGTGGCGGATTTCCTGGGCGAAGCTCAGTTGGTGATGGCCTGGTAGACCAGCGCACGAAGTTTGCCGTGATCGTCTACCCCTCCGGCCGGGATCAGCTGGGTGAAGTAGACCACGACCAGTTCCTCTGCAGGATCGACCCAGTAAGCGGTGTGATAGGCACCGCCCCAGCCGAACTCCCCGACGGAACCTGGCGAGCCCCGGTCCCCGAGGTCCTCGACCACGTAGAACCCGAGGCCGAATCCGACACCCTTTTCGAACTGGATCTCGCGCAAGTGATCGACCGTCATCAGATCAACGGTCTTGCGTGATAGGATCCGGACTCCCTCCAGTTCGCCCCTGTTGAGAAGCATCTGCAGGAAACGGGCGTAGTCGCTGGCAGTCGAGAGCAGCCCCGCGCCGCCCGAGAAGCTCTTGCGCGGCCCGATCAGGTAGGCGCCCTGGCCGACCATGCCCCCAGGGTCCGGCGCCCTCTCGAGGCCGTCCTTCAAAGCCGAATAGACGACCGCTAGACGAGCTGCCTTCTCCGGAGGAAGGTAGAAATGGGTGTCCTTCATTCCCAGCGGTCTCAAGATGCGACTGGCCAAAAACTCTTCGAGTGATTGGCCGGAGACACGTTCCAGCAAGGCGCCCAGAATGTCGCTCGAGTAGCCGTACACGAACCGTTCCCCTGGATGAGCGTCGAACGGCAATCCTGCCAGTCGGGCGATGGTCGCGCCAATTGGCTCGTTGCGATGGGCAAAGTACCAGCCTTGGATCTCAGCCGCCTCCCACCGATCGGCGGCGGGCCCGCCCCCGTAGCCGATTCCCGCCGTGTGGGTCAACAGATCGCGGATGGTGATGGGCCGGCGCGCCAGGACCACCTCATAGCCCCGGTCGTTGGGCACGGCTACGGTCGTATTCTCGAACTCCGGAAGATACTTGCCCACCGGGTCCGATATGAGGAGTTGGCCTTCCTCCTGGAGGATCATGACGCCCACGCTCACCAGAGCCTTGGTCTGAGAGGCGATCCGGAAGATCGTGTCTCTTGTCATGGGAGCGGGGGTCTCCCGGTCTCGCTGGCCGAACGCCTCGAAATAGGCGACTCGCCCGTGCCGCGCCACCAGGGCCACCGACCCCGCCAACTTCCCATCCTCGACGTAACCCCTGAGAGCGTCGCTCAGCCGCTCCAATCGCTGGGGCGAGAGTCCGACCGTCCCTGGCTCAGCGCTCGGGAGCTGCCCGGCGAGGACTTCGGGAAAGCCGCAAAGTACGAGGGCCAGGGAGATAATCTGGAGAATACGGAGATGTTTGCTCATCGACGACCTCGAAACGGAAGGCCCGACTTGCCGGGACCAGGTTCACGAGTGATTGCTACACGCCTCAGCCTGTCTTGCCGAAGATCACCTTTTCGATGACCGTCTTGGTCCAGAGGACGGCCTGCCAGTCGTCCTGCTTGACGGCCTCCGGGGATCGCGGCTGGTCTTCACTCGATCGGCCTGTACTCGATTCGATTCCCCAGAACCCCGTGTAGCCGGAATCCCGCGAGATGCGCAGCAGCCTTTCCGGATCGTACCCCGGGTGAGTGCCATCGGGAAGCCAGCGCGTCTTGACCGAGACCCCTTTGGCGTACGGCATGGCGAGGCGAACTGCCTCGTAGACGTCGGCATCGCTGGTGGGGACGAAATTACCGTAGTCCGGAAGGGTCCCGAAGTGAGGGCTGCCGACCTTCCTCATCAGGGCCGGAAGCCAGTGCGGATTGGAGGAAATTCCGCCGTGATTCTCGATCAACACATTGATCTCGAACTCTTGGGCGTACTCCAGCAGAGCGTTGAAAGACTCTGCCGCTCGGTCCAGCGCGTCCGGGTCCTCTCCAGGCGATTCTCCGGCGCCCCGGGCATTGCAGCGAATCGCGTGACAGCCCAGGTAGGCGGCGATCTCTACCCACTTGCGGTGGTTGACGGCAGCCTGCATGCGTACCTGGCGGTCCCGGGCCACCATGTCTCCCTCCCCGTCGACCATGATCAGAACGTTCTGGACGCCGTGATCCGCCGCCGCCTGGTTGAGGCGCTTCAAGTAGGACTCGACGGGGACTTCGAAAAACGCCGTGACGTACTCGATCCCGTCCAACCCGAAGTCCTCCCGGCAAAGGCGGGCCACATCCGTCAGTTTCCAGAGGCCGGCGCGAAAACTGCGAACAATCGACCAGGTGGCCAAGGAGATGGCATTCTTCAGCGGGCGCTCGTGAGCGGCGGGACTGACCAGGGTAGCCGGCAGCAGGGACAAGCCCGCTCCGGCGCTCAGAGAACGCATCAAAAACTGCCTGCGATTTTGACAATTGGGAGGTACTGCTTCTTTGTGCATATCGGGAGTGATTCTACTTCTGCTGCAGCCAGACTGCCAGCGGGCGGACAACTTCCTCCTTTCCCATTGGGGACAGGGCATTCCCATGGGGGACACAGGGCATTCTCATTGGGGACAGGGCAAGTTTTTGCTGGGCACCCGCAAGTTTGCTGGACGCGAGTCCGGACTCGGAGCAGTGGGCACAACCCCTTGCCGTTCTAACCGGCTCCCCATTGTAATCGGGGACAGGGCAAATTTGCTCGGGGCAACACGCCCTTCCCCGCTGGAATCGGAGACAGCTCTGCATCTGCTCGGGGCAACACGCCGTTCCCTGCTGGGGACAGGGCAAGTTTGCTGGACCTTCCTCCGGACACCCCACTGCAATCGGGGACATTGGAATCGGGGACAGGGCAAATTTGCTCGGGGCAACACACCCTTCCCCGCTGGGGACAGGGCAAGTTTTGGGCAAGTTTTTGGGGGACAGGGCGAGTTTTGCCGGGCACCGCAAGTTTGCTGGACGCCAGTCCAGACTCGGAGCCGCGTTACCCGTTGCCGCCTGCTCGTGTTCCCCACTGCCACCCGGGACAGGACGAGAAAGCAACTCGGGGGACGAGGAGGAACTCGACTCCCACTGGGGACAGGGGACAAAAAAAAGAAAAGGAGACTCGCTGGACCCGGGCCAGAGAAGTAGACTCGCGCGAGGAGCCCGGGTTTCCTATACTCGAGACGCCGCAAGGATCGCCGTGGCGCGCGCGGCCGAGGGCCCGCGCCAGCGGCCCGGAGCTGACTTCGCGGGGCACCGATGGGGGCGCCAACCCTCTCGGTCCGGACGATCCCGGCCGCGGCCTCCGGGTGTCTCACGGAGGAGGTCGTCTCCAGGAGGCGCCGGAAGCGCCCCCTCCTCGAGGCGTTGGCTACTGAAGGCCCCGGAGTCGCTCGACAGCTCGCCGAGGAGCTCGAGGGAGCAAAAGCGGGCAGCCCGGACGATCCCACGCCGCAAGCGAGCTCTCACGAGAGGAAAGGCCTCGCGCTCTCGCGGAGAAGGGCGGCCTGCGGCTCGACAAAGGAGAGCTTGGATGAAACGTTCAACACTGATGTTTGGCCGTGCCAGCGCGGGATTGCTGCTTTTGTTTCTGGGGTCGGGCGGCTGCGGCTCTGAAGGTCGCCAGACCGGCCAGTATCGGATTGCCGTGATCCCCAAGGGGACTACCCACGAGTTCTGGAAGACCATCCACGCCGGCAGTCTGAGAGCCCAAGCGGAACTGACCGATGCTGGTACTCCGATCGAGATCGTCTGGAAAGGACCCCTGCGCGAGAACGATCGCGAGCAGCAGATTCAAGTCGTCGAAGGATTCATCAGCCAGGGGGTGGACGGGATCGTGCTGGCCCCACTGGACGACAAGGCCCTGGTGCGGCCGGTCCAGGAAGCCCGCTTGGCCGGCATTCCCACCGTGATCATCGACTCGGGCCTGGACAGCGATGAAATCGTGAGTTTCGTGGCCACCGACAACTACCTCGGCGGTGAACTCGCCGCCCAGCGCATCGGACAGCGCCGGGAGGCGGGAAAAGTCCTTCTCTTGCGCTACCAGGAGGGGTCGGCGAGCACGTACAACCGGGAGGAGGGATTTCTGAAGCGAATCGAGGACTATCCCCGGCTCGAGATCATTTCCTCCGACCAGTACTCCGGGGCCACCCGCGAGACAGCCAAGCAGGCTGCCGAGAACCTGCTCAACCGCTTCGGAGACCAGGTCGATGCCATCTTCTGCCCCAACGAATCCTCGACGGCCGGCATGCTTCTCGCCCTGCAGGACCGGAGCCTGGCCGGTGAAATTCTCTTCGTCGGCTTCGACGCCGCTCCAGCCCTGCTCGACGCGCTGGAGAAGGGAGAACTCGACGCTCTCGTGGTTCAAAATCCCGAAAAGATGGGCTATCTGGGAGTCCAGACGATGGTCCGGCACCTGCGTGGCGAACCAGTCGAGGAACGGCAGGACACGGGTGTTCTGCTGCTCACGCGCGACAACCTGGAGCAGTTTCGAGCCGGCGGCCTGGGCCACCCGCCCGTGTCGAAATGATCGCCCTGGAGCTGAACGAAGTCTCCAAGCAGTTCGGCCCGACCGTGGCTCTGGACGGGGTCGACCTGCAGCTGGAGCCGGGCCGGGTGCACGCTCTGGTGGGGGAAAACGGCGCCGGTAAGAGCACCCTCGTGAAAATTCTGGCGGGTGATCTCCTGCCCGACTCGGGGAGCATCCAGCGAGTGGGCCAACCCTATGCGCCGGCTTCCCCCATCGACGCTCGACGGCAGGGTGTGGTGCTGATCCACCAGGAGCCCACGCTTTGCCCCCACCTCACGGTGGCCGAGAACATCGTGCTGGGACGCGAGGTGGCGCATTTCGGCTGGCTCGATCTGACGGCCGAGAGGAATCTGGCGGCGGAGGCCCTCAAACTGTTCGACCACCCCGAGCTGACGCCGGAGCGGCGCCTCGGGGAGCTTTCGATTTCGGCGCGCCAGATCGTGGACATCTGCCGCGTGCTGGCCCAGCCCGCCCAGATCGTCCTGATGGACGAGCCCACCAGCGCCCTGCAGCGGAGTGACGTAGAGCGGCTCTTCGAATTGATCCGGGGCCTGGTCGAATCCGGCAAGAGCGTGCTCTACATCAGCCACTTCCTGGAAGAGGTCCGGGAGGTCGCCGACTCGGTCACGGTCTTGCGGGATGGCCGCCACGTGCTGAGCGGTTCTCTCGCCGAGATCGACGACAAACAGCTGATCACCGCCATGGTGGGCCGGCCCGTGGAAAACCTGTTTCCCGCCCGGGCGCGAGCCCGGCGGGGAGGCGACGCACTTCTGGAAGTCCGCGACCTGTCCCACCCACCCTGGGTCGAATCGGCGCAGCTCGAGGTCTTCGCCGGAGAGGTTCTCGGCATCGCCGGACTGGCCGGCTCGGGCCGGACACCGCTGGTGCGTGCGCTCTTCGGCCTGGAGAGGCCGCGGGCCGGCCACATGCGTCTGGGCGGGCAGTTGGACGACCTCACTCGCCCACTCCCGGAACGCCGGATCAAAGCCGGCCTCGGCTATCTGAGCGAAGACAGGGGCGGCGAAGGGCTGGCTCCCGGCCTTCCCATCACCGACAACCTGACCATGACCCGGATGAGCAGTTGCTCGCGGGCTGGCTGGCTCGACCTGGCGTGCCAGGAGGCGGAGACTTCCAAGTGGATCGAGCGCCTGCAAATCAAGGCCAGCTCGGCACTCCAGTCGGTGAGTCACCTGTCGGGCGGAAATCAGCAGAAAGTGGCCCTGGGCCGCCTTCTCCACCAGGATGCCGAAGTGCTCCTGCTGGACGAACCGACGCGGGGTGTCGACATCGGAAGCAAGGTCCAGATCTACCGTGTGATCGCCGGCCTGGTCTCTTCGGGTAAGTCAGTGCTACTGGTCAGTTCCTACCTCCCGGAGCTTTTTGGATTGTGCGACCGGCTGGCGGTGATGAGCCGGGGCCGCCTTTCGGAGGCGCGTCCGATCGAGGAATGGACCCCGGAAACCGTACTGGAAACCGCGCTGGCGACAAAAAAACAGTGAGAATGCACATGCTGAATCATCGACCTCCGCTTCGCCTCTGGTGGAGCCGCCTGGGACCGCTGCTGGGTTTGTTGCTGGTGATTGGCGTTTTTGCCGCGATCTCCAGCTCACCAGGTCAGTACCTGTCGTTGCTCAACCTGCGAATCGTACTCTCGCAGACGGTGATCGTGGGGCTGGGGGCCATCGGAATGACGATCGTGATCATCAGCGGCGGCATCGATCTCTCGGTCGGCTCCTGCATCGCCCTTGCCAGCGTGGTGACTGCGGTGGTCCTGCGCGCCGGCGGCGAGGCCACCTTGGCGATCCTGGCCGGGGTGCTGTGCGGCGTTCTGGTGGGTGCGGTCAACGGTCTGGCGGTGACCCGGCTTCGCGTCGTCCCCTTCATCGCCACGCTCGGCATGCTGGGGGTGGCCCGGGGCCTGGCCAAATGGCTGGCAGACGAGAAGACCGTAAACGTGCCCGACACCTGGATCAACGGCCTGGCGGTCACCTTTCCCACGCCCTCCTGGCTCGTCCTGGCTCCCGGGGTCTGGATCACTCTGCTGCTGGCACTGCTGATGGCCGTCGTGCTTCGCCGAACCGTTTTCGGACGCCGGGTCTTCACCCTGGGCTCCAGCGAGACCGCGGCTCGAGCCTGTGGGATCAACACCAACCGACTCGAACTCTGGATTTATGCGGCCGCCGGCTTCTTCTTCGGACTGGCGGGCGTGGCCCAAATGTCCCGTCTGCGCCAGGGAGACCCCACGGTGGCAATCGGCGTCGAGCTGGACGTCATTGCTGCCGTCGTCATCGGCGGCGGCAGCCTCAGCGGCGGGCGTGGCAGCATCTTCGGCTCCATGGTGGGAGGCCTGATCATGGCCTTTTTGCGGAACGGCTGCCAGCAGATGGGATGGCCCCCCTACATCCAGGAGATCATCATCGGCGTGATCATCGTCGTGGCCGTTGCCATCGACCGATCTCGCGAATCCGGTGGGGGGGGATGACACCCGGAGGGTTCGCTTCCGGGACGCTCAGTATTGGGATCCATTCTTACACCGACGCATGTTGCCGGCGCTGGCCGAACGATCACTCTCCCGCCGCGCCGGCTCGCCTCGAGAGCCAAAAAAGCAGACCCGACCCAGCCCAGCAGACGCCTGCGAAAAGGGCACCGGTCTGCCAACCCGCGTAACGGAAGAGGAAGAAGCCGATCAGGGAGCCGACCAGGGCGAGGTTGTGGGACCAGCCGACGAGAAAGTCCCCCCACTCGAAGCGATCCCGCTGCGTCAAGTAGATATAGTTCCAGATCAAGCCGGAGAATATCAGGACTCGCAGAAGGGCCTGCAGCCACGGTCCGATTCTCCGTGCCTCGAGGACCCGGTCGGCCCGAAACAACACCCGCGGCTCACTTGGATTGGCGAAGGGCGCCGCGAGCAGCGAGAACGTGGACCCGGCCCCGTGGTTCCACTGAGCCATCTCGTTGGCTTCGGACTGAATCTCGAAATTCCAGAGCTGGTCCGATCGCGCGGCATCCGGGAGATCTTCGATCCTGTCGGCAAAAGCCATGGGACGGCCGTCGTCGATCTGGACGAACCGCGCTTTCCCTTCTCTCATCCAAGGCCCGCGATTCGCCTCGAAGGCATAGCGGGAACGAAGGAATGACCCCCCTGCTTCCGATCGCGCCCTCCGACTGCCCAGCCTTTTGTATGTCTTGGGAGGGCCGGGGCGAGACTCGACTCGTTCCCGGGCCGCGTCCCTCTCGGCGGCGGCCTTTTTTGCGGCCGCTCGTTCAGCGGCGGCCCTGTCAGCGGCAGCCTGGTCTGCAGCGACCCTGATTTCCACGGCGGACTTGCTCTCGACGGCGGCCGGAGCAGCCCCGGCAAACGGGATCAGGCGGCACTGTGAGAACCGCTGCCGAACTTCGGCTGTGTCCCAACGGGAAAGGGCCTGCGTGAACGCATGCAGAATCGCCAGGTATGACCAGAAAAGACCCCAGGGCATCAGGACACCCGAAAGCACCGCCAGTACACTGACCACCAAGGAGAGGAGCCAGGCCTCCAGATAGACCCGCAGGTTTCCCAGTGCGAAACGCCAGGCGGAGAACACCCGGAAAGCATCCAGATAACGGCCGCGAAGGCCCACTTGCACGAAAGAAGCCGGCAGGATGAAGAGGCTTCCCAGGAAGAGCACCGCCAGCACCAGCGCCTCGAACGGGGTGAATTGGACCCAGTTGTAACCCCACCAGTAAACGATCGGCATGGCGGGCAGGAAGATCGGAGGGCAGAAGGCGATCAGGCCGAAGAACAGCAGGATCTCGCTCCAGTAGCCGACGGCCGCCGCCCAGGAGGGCAGGACGAAGAACCAGTAGGCCAGGAGGAACGGTGCGAAATGGCTCAGGATCACACCAGAGGCTTTCAGCCCACGCCGGAACATGTCTCCGAAGTTTCCCTGCCAGGGCGGAAGGACCGGCTCGCGGCCGGCCAGAAGGCGCAGACCCGTCAGGCCGCGATATCCCAGCGCCAGGACCCAGCCCAACGGAGGCAAGGGGATGAAGAGCGCGCCTCCGATGAGAAGTTTCGTTTTCCAGCGGGAATCCTGCCTGATGAAGGTGAAGGCCTCGAGCCAGTTGAGCTGTAGCATTCCTGGTTTCTGCACGATCGTGTTCCGAAAGCCTTTTTCAGGATACCTGGTTGCTTAGGTCGCTTGCAGAAGAAACCCGAAACCCGTTCTGGAGCGCCCCAACTCTCTCCCGGCAATCCTCTTAATCGATTGTAGTCATCCTGTCGGTAGCCTCAGTCACCAAAATCATCGCGCGGGCGCCCTGCTGGCCCCCCTCACTCACGCGGGTGGGCGGCGGCGGGTTCGGTGGCGCCGACCTTTGTCACACTCCTCGGGCTTTCATCCAGGTGCGCCTCGAGCTCCACTCATGTTAGATTCGTCATACTACCGCAAGAGGGGAGGTTCGAGATGTTCCGTTTTCACTATTATTGTGTGCCTATCATTTTTCTGCTGTCGTTCGGCCACTCCGGGGCGGCGCCCAACGAGCGCCTGACGCTTTCCGACATTTTCGAGTTCGAATCGGTCAGCGACCCTCGGATCTCGCCCGACGGCCAGCAAGTGGTTTACGTCCGCAGCTTTGCCGACATCATGACAGATCGTCGCTACTCCAACTTGTGGATCTGCGACTTCGACGGCAGCGCCCATCGAGCACTGACCACCGGCAAGCAGAGCGATTCCTCTCCGCGCTGGTCCCCCGACGGGTCCAGATTGATCTACACCTCTTCCCAAGGAGATGAGTCGCCGCAGATCTACCTTCGCTGGATGGACAGCGGCCAGACGGCCCGGCTGACCAACCTGCAAACCCCTCCCGCGGGCCTGGCCTTCTCGCCCGACGGCACTCAGATCTCGTTCACGACGCTGGTTCCCGAGCAGAGCCCCGGCGCCGCCATCGCCAAGCTGCCGTCGCCACCCGAGGGCGCCCAGTGGGCCGCTCCAGCGCAGGTTTACGACAAGCTGAACTACCGCTTCAATGGAGAGGGCTACCATCCCTACGGCTACACACACATCTTCGTCCTTCCGTCAGAAGGGGGAACGCCCCGCCGGATATCACACGGCAACTTTCACCATGGCCGCCGCACCGGCGCTCCTGTGTGGACTCCCGACGGAAGGCATCTGATCGTTTCCGCCAACCGCCGCGCCGACAGCGAGATGGAGCCGCTGGACAACGAGATCTGGGAGTTTCCGGTCTCCTCGGGGGAGGCGAAAGCCTTGACCAGCCGGCGCGGCCCCGACGACGATCCGGTGGTATCGCCCGACGGCGCCAGCATTGCCTACCTGGGCTTCGACGATCGCTACCAGGGCTACCAGCTGACTCGCCTCTACGTGATGAATCGGGATGGTACGCAGCCCAGGGTGCTGGCGCAGGATCTGGACCGCAGCCTGCGGCAGCCGCAGTGGGCGCCGGACGGCAGCGGGGTCTACGCCCTCTACGACGACCAACGGATCACCAAACTGGGATTCTTCGGTCTGGACGGTTCACGCAAAGACGTGGCTGAAAACGTGGGCCCTGCCACAACCGCCTACAGCGGTGGCAGCTTCACGGTGGCCAACAACGGAAGGGTCGCTTTCACCCTCAACCGGCCCGACATCCCCTCGGATGTTGCGGTCGTTGCGCCAGGGGCAGAGGTTCGCCGGATCACGGCGGTCAATGACGACTTGCTCGCCCAGAGGCGAATCGGGAGCCTGGAAGAATTCTGGTACGAGAGCTCGAAGGACGGCCGCAAGATTCAGGGGTGGGTGATCAAGCCGCCCGACTTCGACCCCTCTGCCAAATGGCCTTTGATCCTCGAAATCCACGGGGGGCCATTCGCCAATTACGGGGCCCGCTTCGACCTGGAAAAACAGCTCATGGCGGCTGCCGGTTATGTGGTCCTCTACACCAACCCGCGAGGGAGCACGGGATATGGAGAGGAGTTCGGCAATCTCATCCACCACGCCTATCCGGGAGACGACTTTTACGACCTCGACTCGGGCGTGGACGCCGTCGTCGCCAAGGGCTACATCGACGCGGACGATCTCTTCGTCACCGGGGGCAGCGGCGGGGGTGTCTTGACGGCCTGGATGATCGGGCGCACGAACCGGTTTCGCGCTGCGGTGTCGGTTTACCCGGTCATCAACTGGTACTCCTGGCTGCTGACCAGCGACATCTCCGCGTTCGGGCTCAAGTACTGGTTTCCCGGCTTCCCCTGGGACCATCCCGAGCACTACGAAAAGCGCTCTCTGTTGTCGGTCGTCAAGAATGTCCAGACTCCCACGATGGTCCTGACCGGCGAAGCGGACTACCGCACTCCCATGTCGGAATCGGAACAGTACTTTCAGGCGCTGAAGCTGTTGGGGGTGGACACGGTACTCGTCAGGGTTCCCGACGAGCCCCATGGAATCCGGGTCCGGCCCAGCCATCACATCCAGAAGATTGGGTACATCCAGGGCTGGTTCGACTCACACCGAAACAGGCCGGCCCTGCCCGCGTCCGGCGCCCAGTCTCGGTAGAAGCTGGAGGCAGGGAGTTCGAAGAGAGCATGCTCTCGGGCCAGAGCGGACTTCGTGCCTCCAGTCTCGGATTCTGGGAGGGCTGATCATGTCGAGTCCGGTTCCCTGGAAGCAGCTCATCCTCGTTCCCGCGATCCTCTCACTGCTGGTCTCGCTGGTTCGTTTGACCGGCGAGCTGATGCAGGGGTCGGAACTGTTTTTCAACCGGGCGGCCGGAGGGCCGGGAGCACTGATTGGAATCACCTGGCTGGTCCCGATCTTCGGCTTCTACTTCGGCTGGAGCCTGGTCGGCCGCGGCTTCGCTTCGGTCTCTCCCTGGCGAACGGTGGGTGTTTCCCTGATCGGTCTCGTCATTCTCGTGGCCATCATGGGGAGCGTTGTGACCTTTTCGAACCGGGCATGCCGCCCACACTCTGGTTCGCCAACCTGGCCTCGATTCTGGCCATTCTCGTGACCCGACTGGGCTGGCGCGAGCTGTGGACGACTCTCTTGGCCTATGGCCTGGCCGCGCGCATCAAGTTGTCGGGATCATGTTCATTGCCATCCTCGGCGACTGGGGGACCCACTACGACGTTACTCCGGTGCCGGAGTTCCCCGAGATGAGCGTGCTGGCCAAGTTCTTTCTGATCGGCCTGCTACCCCAGCTGACCACGTGGATCGCATTCACACTGGTCATCGGGGGGCTCTGCGGAGGCCTCGGCCAGGCGCTGGCGCTGCTCGCGGAGCGCCGGACAAAGGGGGCGTAGGGCATGGGGCGGGGCGGGGTTTTGAGGGCGGCGGCGGAGCCACGCCTTTTCTTGGCTTGGGCCGTCTCCGCTCGGGGGCTGTGTATACTACGTTCAGCGAGAGGGGACAGTCGGGAGCACCCATGAGGGCCTCGGGCACACCGCATCGATCCAGACCGCATCTGCGGGTCATCCCGCTGTGGCTGCTGGCTGCTCTGCTGGCGGCCGGAGGGGCGAACTGCTTCGAATCACTGCAGGCCCGCGGCCCCTTCGCGCAGCAGCGCGAGGAATCTGACTCCTACTACCAGAAGTGGCTCGAGGAGGACGTGCTCTATATCATCACCCCCGATGAGCGCGCGGTCTTTCTGAAGCTGACCACCAATGAGGAGCGAGACCGTTTCATCGAAGAGTTTTGGCGGCGGCGCGACCCCGACCCCGGCACGGCTGAGAACGAGTTCAAGACCGAGCATTATCGGCGCATCGCCTATACCAACGAACGCTACTTCTCCGGCATTCCCGGCTGGAAGAGCGACCGGGGGCAGATCTACATCAAGTTTGGCCCTCCGGACTCCATCGAGCGGCAACCGGCCGGAGGGCTTTACCGGCGCAGAAACAGTGAAGGCGGGGGGGAGACCACGGTCTTCCCCTTCGAGCGCTGGTGGTACTCCCACATCGACGGGATCGGGGACGACATCGAAATCGAGTTCGTCGACAAGAGCCGCAGCAACGAATACCGGATCTCTCTCAACCCTCAAGAGAAGGACGCCTTCCTTTACATCGACGGGCATGGAAACACCCAGGCCGAGTTCGAAGGTACGGCGCGCCGTGCCGAACGCATCACCGCGCCCCTCGGCGTTGACCGCAGCAACCCCTTCTTGAGGCGTGCGGACCTTCCCTTTGAGCGACTCAGGCGCTTCGCTCAGATCCAGAAAGCGCCCGAGATCCGGCACAAACACCTGCAGCAGATCGTCGAGACTCGAGTCCGCTACGAGCAACTCCCTTTCACTTACAGAGCCGACTGGATCCGGGTCGGAAGCCGAGCCCTGGCGCCGATTACCATCGGGGTCAGAGAAGGCGACCTGCAGTTCGGGGCCGACGGCCGGGCCGGCCAGGCCAGGCTGAACGTCTTCGGACAGGTCACGGGCCTGAACGGGCAGATTGCAGCGATTTTCGACGACGACATCGTCAAAGATCGAACTCGAGCCGAGGCCTCCGGCGTGACCGCCCTGTACCAGAAGATGGTGTTGCTCGACCCGGGGCGCTACCGGCTGGACCTGGTCGTTGAAGACGGCTACAGCGGGAAGATTGGCTACGTTCGAGCTGGCCTGGTGATTCCGGCCGTCGACGAGCAGAAGCTGCAGGCCGGCCCCGTCATTCTGGTCGAAAAAGCCGAGCCCATCGAGCCGGATGCGGCTCCGCAGATGTTCCGGCTGGGAAACCACAAGATTCTGCCTCGGATGAGCAACCGGATCCCGCCGCTGAGGTACCTGTTGTTCTACCTGGAACTCTACAATGCCGGTATCGACGCCTCGTCGGCGGCACCGCTTCTCGATCTGACCTACCAGCTGGTGGACGAGCGCGGGGTGGCCGCTGAGAAACAGGATGCCGGGGCCCGCCGGGCAGTCCTGGTATCGGATCAGCGCGTGGCCCTGCTGGAGTATCTGAGCCTGGACCAGGCCCGGAGCGATTCTCTGAAGCTGCGCATCGTGGCCGAGGATCGAGTCACGGGCCAGACGCTCTCGATCGAGTACCCCGTTCTGATTCAACGCTAGACGGTTCCGGACACGGCCAGGGCGCGACCCGGATCCATTGCACTGGGAACCCGCCCCGAATGCTCAAAAACCGATTGCTTTTTCCCCAAAAACGTGCTACCCAAATTCTCAGTCTCTGTGCAGTGCAAGAGGCAATGAAAAAGTTCTTCGTATGGACATATTGAGGTTTCCCACAGGTGCTGCTGGCGCCGGGTGAGAGTATCCGTACGCCTCGCGCAGCCCCGGGAGGCCGAGGGTGATCCGAATCGAGTCTACCACGGGAGGAAGTCATGAAACGCTGGGTGGTGCTTTCGGCGCTGGGATTGCTGTTGATCGGCTCGGTCTTGGGCCAGACGTCATTCTCCCGACTGGCGGGAACCATCAAAGATGAGAGCGGGGGCGTGATCCCGGGAGTCACCTTGAACCTGACGCGTGTGGACACGGGCGCGACCGTCCAGACGATCAGCAACGATCAGGGAGCATACGTCTTCGGGACGGTCCTCCCGGGACTGTACGAGTTGAGGGCTGAGCTGGACGGTTTTCAGACGGCCGTCTTCAGCGACCTGCGCCTGGCCATTCAGACTCAACACCGCCAGGACATCGTACTGAAGACCGGTCAGATCACGGAGGTTTTGACCGTGACGGCCTCGGCGGAAACGGTTCTGCAGAAGACCGACGCCACCGTGGGCAACGTGATCGACTCGAACCGGATTCGCAACCTCCCCAACCCCACTCGCCGGGCCCTGACCCTGTTCGACCTGCAGCCCGGAACGGCCCCCGATGGAGGGGGCACCTCGGTGACGGGGAGCCGGCGTGACCAGCAGACCTTTCAGCTGGACGGCATCGACATCTCGGACAACGTAATCGGCAACACCAACACGGGCTCGGTCTCCTCGATCCTGACTCCGGCCGAGTCGGTGGAGGAGTTCCGTGCGGCCGTAGCCAACCCCGACGCCAGCTTCGGACGCTCCGCCGGAGCCAACGTCACGCTGGTCACCAAGCGGGGGACCAACGCCTTTCACGGCTCTGCCTACTGGTATCACCAGAACGACAACCTCAACGCCAACAGCTGGAACAACAACCGGCGCGCAGCGCCGCGGTCGGAGCTGAAAGACAATCGTTTCGGCTTCAGTGTGGGAGGTCCGATCCTTCACGACAAGACCCATTTCTTCTGGAACTATGAGGGACGGCGACTTCCTGGCTCGAACAACATCACCCGCATCGTTCCCACGGATAGCCTGCGCAACGGGATCCTCCGGTTTCGGGACGCCAACGGCATGATCCAGGACATCAACCCCTCGAGCCTGGATCCCCGCGGTCTGGGCGCCAACCCGGGGATCCTGAGTATCTGGCGGCAGCTCCCTCTCCCCAACACTTCAGGGGGGGATGGACTGAACACAGGCGGTTTCAACTCGGATGTTGCCACCGACCAGAGGAACGACTTTGCGGTCGCCCGCGTCGATCACCAGTTCAACGATCGCTGGAGACTGGAGGCCAAATTCGCCGGCGATCGCCTGTTGCAGAACAGCTCCAGCCAGGTCAATCTGCTCACTCTGGAAGGGACCACCGAGAATCCCCAGCGGACTCGGAACGCCCTGCTCGGTCTGCACACGTCCCTTACTCCCAAGTTGACCAACGAGTTTCGATTCGGTTGGGTCAAAGACTTCCGGCCCACCCAGCGCGTTCGCCCGACCTCGAGCCTGCCCTGGCTGCCGCCGGAGGCCAATGTCGCCTTGAACATCGCGCTGCAGAGCATCGACGAGCCCACCGATGTGGACACTCAACGTGCGCGCATCCAGACCAGCAACTCCGACTACTTCCAGTTCGTGGACAACCAGAGCTGGATCAAGGGCAACCACGTGTTCCAGTACGGAGCGGACTTCCGGCACATTCGGTTCATCCACTTTCGGGACGACAAGGTGATTGGCTCGATCGGACTGCCGGTCGCTGAGATCGGAAATCTGCAGTTCACTTCGATCCCTCCGGCACAGCGGCCCGGTTTCATTCAACCCAACGACGTCTCCAGTTACGACCAGCTCTACGCCTCACAACTGGGTATCGTCAGCAATGTGCCGTACCTGGCCGTGCGCGACGGGAACCTTCAGCCGTTGCCAGTCGGATCGAGCCTCGAAGCGGACACGACGCAGAGATACTTGTCCTTCTATTTCCTGGACACCTGGAGGGTGAAGCCTTCCCTGTCGGTCAACTATGGCCTGTACTACGGTTTCACCACGGCCCCGATCGAGAAAGAAGGAAAGCAGACGATTGCCGCTTTCGCGGGGAGCAACGATTTCATCACGACCCAGGCCTACCTGGACCAGAAGCTGGACACTTCTCTGCAGAGTGGGATCTTCAACCCCGACGTTGCATTCCTGCCAATCGCGGAGTCCGGCCAGAGTGCCGCCTACGATACCGACTACCGGAATCTCTCCCCCCGGGCCGCCGTCGCCTGGAATCCTTCCTACACGGAGGGTTTCTTCGGCCGCCTCCTGGGTGACAAGAAATCCGTGTTTCGTGGCGGGTATTCCCTGCTCTGGGATCGCACCAACACGGTCCAGACCGTAATCATCCCCACGCTGGGCATCGGCTTCGCCCAGACGATCGCCGTCCGCAGTCCGACCAATGCGGCGGGTGAGCCCTTCCGCCTGGGAGTCGACGGGTCCATCCCGGTGGCCAGCTTCGGACCGGCACAGTCTCCGATCGTTCCGCCGGTGATCTTCTCGGAAATCCTTTCGTTTTCGGTCGATCCGGCCATCCAGGTGCCCCGCAACCACGTACTGGACTTCACGATTCAGCGCGAGCTGCCCTGGAATCTCTTCATGGAGGTGGGCTACATCGGCCGATTCGGCAGGGATCTCTACCAGAGTCTGAACTTGCAGCAGGTCCCCTATCTGGCGGTTGACGGCGCCTCGGGCCAAAGCTTCGCTCAAGCATTCGATGCCCTGGCAGCCCAACTCCGCGCAGGGGTGGCGCCCGCCAACGTCACTCCTCAGCCCTTCTTCGAGAATGCACTGGCGGGCACGGGACTGAGCAGTACTGCCGCGCTGGCCGCGTCGCAGACCTCGAATATCATCAACGGCAATCTCAACA
Organism: Acidobacteriota bacterium; assembly: GCA_041630155.1. Lineage (GTDB taxonomy): Bacteria > Acidobacteriota > UBA6911 > RPQK01 > JANQFM01 > JBFGHG01. The sequence goes on along the minus strand of JBFKLX010000006.1, from coordinate 19,880 downwards.
ACCTGTTCCAGACCATCGACATCCAGCGCTTCCTGGCAGGCCTGCAACCATACAACAACCTGCAATCGCTGGATCTGTTCATGAGGACCTCGGCGGGCCGCTCCAATTACAACGGACTGGTCTTCACGTTGCGCAAGAACTTCTCCGACGGCCTGGTCTTCGATTTCAACTACACCTTCTCCAAGAGCCTGGATCAGAATGGCGCCTGGCAGAACAGCGCAGGCCAGGTCCCCAACAGCTTCGACTTGAATGCGGGTTATGCACCGGCCGATTTCGACGTCAGCCACATCATGAACCTGAACTGGTACTGGGAACTGCCCTTCGGCGCCAATCGCCGTTTCTCGGCTTCCGGTTGGCTGGACAAGGTGGTGGGCGGCTGGTTCACCTCCGGGATCATTTCCGCGAGGAGCGGGTTGCCGCTGACCTTCAGCCAGGGAGGCCAGGGCTTCGGTGGCGGCGCCATCTTCGGGAACGCGGTCGGAGGCATTCCCCTGTCTGGTGTCGATCCCTCCAGCTTCGGGAACAGCGTCAACAGCGGTGCGACCGGATCCAATGGAGTCGGCACCAACAGCGATCCCGCCAGCGGGGGAACCGGACTCAATCTGTTCTCGAATCCCGAGCAGGTGTTCAACAGTTTCCGCCGCGTCCGCCTCAGCGAGGACACGCGCATGGGCCGCAACAACCTGAGGGCCCCCAAGCAGACCTCGTTGGATCTGTCGATTGGCAAGAAGACGACGATCGTTCCGATGGACAATCCGATCTCCTTCTCTTTTTCGCTCGACTTCATCAACGCGTTCAACACCGTCCATTTCACCAATCCCACACTCTCATTCACCAACCCGCGGGCGTTTGGCGTCTTCAACACCCAGTCCAACGACCCCAGAACCATCCAGCTGGGGCTGAGGATCGATTTTTGAAGTAGTCCCGGGGTCGCCGCAGGTTCATCCTGCTGCGACCCTTTTCTCCCTGCGGCCGGCGCCCGACCGGAAGCGGTGCAACCTTTCCCGTTCGAAGTGCGTCCAATGAGAAGGGGCGAACTTTCGCCTCCAGCTCTCTCCATGTTGACGGTTCGCCAGTCAGGGCTTTGCGATGCGGTACCGGCTACGCTTCCTCGTTCCTGCGATGCTGGCAGCGCTCCTGGGGGTTTTGCTGCTGATCTCCTTCGGGACGGAGCCACCCGGCGGCCCCTCGCAATCGGCCGGCTCGCTCGAAACCGCGCTGGACACCTCCGGAGACTCTGTCGCCCGCCTCACCGGCCACCGCCTCGGATTTCCGGCTCGCAGCAACAGCGCCGCGAGTCTGCCCGGCCCGCTTGGTGAGTTGCGGCGCAGTTCGGCGTCCGACACCCCCACCCACCTGCTGGTCGGCCACGTCTGGGACTTCGAAGGAAGGCCGATCGCAGGAGCCTCTGTGCGCGCCTACGACGCCACCGGAAGCAACCAGGGCTCCGGCGAGCCCTTCTGGGAGTCGCTCACGAAGGTCGGTGGAGCCTTCCAACTGGAGCTTGCGGACCCCACCCAGATCAGGCTCGAGATCGCGGCCCTTCGGCATGCGGCCATCCGGGACGAGGCCCCGCTTCTCGTGGTGGGCCGCGTGGAGCGTCATTACAGGCTGCTGGACGCACCCCACCGAGTGGAGGGCCGCGTCATCGACGCCTTCCAGCAACAGCCCCTGGCCGGCGCGCAGGTAGAGCTGAAGTTCGACCTGCCTCTTCCTGGAGGACCTGATTCACCCCTCATGACGAGGACTACTCGGACCGACGCTTCCGGTCGGTTCACTTTCGACGATGTGCCGGCCGCCCGGGCCTCGGTGACCGCGCGGCACCCGGGCTATTTCGAAGATGTCCGGTCGCATCCGCACCCCCGCGGATACGCTCTGGTGTTGCGCCTGGTCCCGGGCGACGAATACGACTTCGTCGTCGAGAATCGTTTGGGGCAACCTGTTGCGGGAGCTCAGGTCGTGCGTCCAGACGGCTGGACGACTCACTCTGACGAGAAGGGCCGTTTTCACCTTCCCTTGATCCCCGAACTGAGCGCGATTTTGTTGCAGGTGCGCGCACCCACGTACTCGAACGCCTTCCTGGAACTCCCCTTCCCGCCTGAGGATCGGCGCATCGTGCTCGAGCCGGCTCCGGAAGTGAGAGGGCGAGTCCTCTCCCCGCAGCGCCAGCCCATCGAGGGAGTCCAGGTCCAACCTCTCGAGGCTCCATCGTCCCACCGATTCTGGCCGCCTGCCGCTGTCACCAACTCCCGAGGGGAGTTCACGGCCTACTTGACCGACCCGAGATTCTCGCATCTGCTGTTCTTGGGAACGGGCTACCAGCGCCGGGAAGTCGAGGTCGGAGAGGGGCTCAGCGGTGACCTGGTGATCGTTCTCGAAGAGGCCAACTCGGCCATCAGCGGTCGCATCTACGGCTTCAGCCCTCGATGGGACTTTCCCTTGAGGATCATGCTGCAAAAAACGGATGGTGGGGCTGACTCGCCCGCTGCCTGGTCGGTCAGCGTCGCGAATCCCCGAGGGGAATTTCTCTTGGAGGGCCTGGCGGCTGGCCAGTATTCGGTGTGGGCCCACCAGCGGGGATCCGAGAACGTGGACGATCCCCAATGGCGGAGCGCCAGGACCCGCGTGAGTGTGCCGCCGGGTCAGACCGTGTCCGTCCCGCTCTATCTACGTCCCGTCGAAGAACCCGAGTAGTGGCTCGCCGTCTCTTTACGGGACGCCGGGGCTGGTGGCGGTCATCCCTTTCGATCCGTTGCACCGACCTGCCTTCGCGGGCATAGACACTTATCCCGAATCGTGGATCCCGGTCCGTGGGCCAATTCCTGTGACTTCACTCACAGACGTCAGCTTCGCCAAGGGCGACAATAGCTCGGCTGGGCGCAGCTACAGGACCACCTGGAAGTGTGACTTCCAGGGAGGCGGTATGGTGGAGAACCTGAATTCGGAACCGAGTCTGCCGTCGAGGTGGTTCGGCCGAAATGTGTCTTTCACGGCCCGACTCTTCATCTCGGCAGTGATTGCCTCGGGCGGCACCATCCTGCTCTACTCCCTGGGTCATGCTCTGCTGACGAACGATCTGCGCTGGGTTTATCTAGCCGTGCTGACCGGGCTAGCCAGCCTCTTCTCCGTTCGCATCCCCGTGCTGGGCCGAAAGGGTGGTTTCGGCATCGCCATGGGGGACGTGTTCATCTTCACCTCGATCCTGCTGTTCGGACCCTCCACGGCCGCGATCCTGGCGGCTGTAGAGGGGTCGGTCATGTCGTTCAAGGTGGGGGTCAAGAGCTGGTACAAACAGCTGTTCAACCTCACCCACCTGCCCCTGAGCTGCTTCGCCGTGGGACACGTGTTTTACTGGCTGCAAAGCAGCTCCCCCCCTCTCGAGCAGACGCAGGTCCTGAACCCCGCCATGCTGCTCTTCGAGGTGGGTGTCTGCGGGTTGATCTATTTCGCACTCAACACGGGCATCGTGGTGCTGGCCATGTCGCTGGCCACCAGGTCCCCGTTCACCGCCTTGTGGCAGGAATTCGTTTGGGCCTCGATTTCCCACTTCTGCTGTGCCTCCCTGGGCGCCGTGATTTTCCTCTACTTCGCGGGCTCCCAGTTTTACTTCGTGGCTCTGGCCACGCCGATGCTCCTGCTGATCTACTACACCTACCGCCTCAACCTGGCACGCTTCACCCAGACTCAGGAGCATCTCCGTGAGGTCCGCGCCCTGCTGGCAGAGAAGATCGAAGCCGAGAAGGAGCTCCAAAAAGCCAAGGACCTCTTGGAGGTGCGAGTGGAGCAGCGCACCTCGCAACTCCGCCAGACCAACCAGCAGCTTCGCCGTGAAATCAGCGACCGCAAGGCAGCCCAGCGAGCCTTGGCGGGAGAGACGGAGCGCCTGCGAGTGACCCTGCGCAGCATCGGTGACGGGGTCGTGACCACCGACACCGAGGGCCGGGTGGTCCTGATGAACGACGTGGCTGAAGCCATGACCGGCTGGAGCCGTGAGGAGGCGGCTCATCAGGCATTGGACAACGTGTTTTGCGTCGTCAGCGAATTCGACAGCGGCAGCGCATCCGATCCTCTCCGGCGGGTGTTGGATACGGGAGAGATCCTCACGGTGGACACGCCGGAACAATACGTCGTCGCTCGGGATGGATCGCGGCGCCCCATTTCTCGCACGGCGGCGCCCATCCGAGGGGACGACGGCGAGGTCTCCGGCCTGGTGCTGGTGTTCAGGGACATCACCGAACAGCAGCGACTGGAGAGGGAGCTTCTCCGAGCTCAGAAGCTGGAATCACTCGGCATTCTGGCGGGTGGAATCGCCCACGACTTCAACAACATCCTTGGAGGGATCCTGTTGAAGAGCCAGCTGGCGCAGCGGGCCGTCAAGAAAGAGCGTGATCCCGAGAAGTTTCTCGGGAGTATCCAAGAAGCGGTTCAGACGGCCACGGGATTGACCCAGCAGCTCTTGACCTTTGCCAGAGGCGGCGCACCCATGAAGCAAATCGCCAGCATTTCCGACCTCTTGCGTGAGGCTGCCTCGTTCGCGTTGCGGGGCTCCCAGATTCGCTGCGACCTGCAAGTAGCCGAGGGGCTGTGGTGCGCCGAGATCGACCGCGGTCAAATCAGCCAGGTCGTTCACAATCTGGTCATCAACGCGGCCCAAGCAATGCCCGACGGTGGAACCATAAAGATCGACGCCGAAAACGCCGATGTGTCGAGCGACTCTCCGATCGGGGAGCTTCCGGACGGCCGCTACATCAGAATCTCCGTAGGGGATCAGGGTTGTGGCATTGCCGCTGACGACCTGAGCCGGATCTTCGACCCCTACTACACGACCAAGCCGACCGGACACGGACTGGGTTTGACGACGACACATTCCATCATCGGCAAGCATGGCGGCCACATCGAGGTGGAATCGGCAGTCGACGAGGGCAGCACATTCACGTTGTATCTTCCCGCCTCGAAGGCCAACGCGATGATCACGCCCAAGCCCGACCAGGAAGAATTCGAGGGTTCGGGCAACCTGCTGATCATGGACGACGAACAGACCATTCGGGAGGCGCTGGGAGAGTTGCTCGAGGAGATGGGATACACGGTGAGTCACGCGGCCGACGGGGTCGAGGCGCTGCGGCTGTATCAGGACTCGCTCGGCACCCAGTCCCGATTCGATGTAGTGATCATGGATCTCACAATTCCGGGAGGCATGGGGGGACGCGAAGCGGTCCGGCGGCTTCTCGAGCTGGACCCTGCCGCCAAGGCCGTGGTTTACAGCGGCTACTCCAAGGATCCCGTGATGGCCTCCTACCGTGACTACGGTTTCAGGGCCCGTTTGAGCAAACCGTTCCGTTACCAGGAAGTGGGCAGGATTTTGGGGGACCTGCTCCAAGGCGAGAAGGATGCATCTCGCCCACCCCTGCGCAAAGTAGGGTGAGGAGGAGTGAAATGCGCAAGCTGAAACAATACCGGCTCACCGTCGCCTGGATTCTGGTCTTGACTGGAATTCTCCATGTGGACGCCTGGGCTCGAACCAACCGGGAGCTTTTTCCGACTCGGAAGACCTCTCGGATTCTGGCTCGAGAGCTTCATTATTTGAAGGCCCGGTCCGAATACGACTATCCCATTCCGGTCATCGTGCGGGTGCGCTCCGCCTCACTCCTGGATGCTTCTCAATTGTCTCGCCGGGAGCCGGCTCGGCGTCTCTCTTCGATCGGCAGTTATGCCACCCGTTTGACGGCGGCCGACCTGGCTTCTCTGATGCAGTCCGAACATGTGGAATACGTGGCCCTGGACCCGGTCGTCCGGGCGCGGAACGACGTTCAAGCAAGGAAGAAGCCCGAGCAGGAATCCGCCAACTCCTTCTTGCGCTCCATGGGTGTGGATCTGGCCTGGAAGGCGGGCTACGATGGACGCAAGATCACGGTCGCAGTCTTCGATTCCGGGATTTCACCCCATCCCGATTTGGGCGGCCCGGGACGGATTCGAGCCTCCGTCGACTTTTCCAGGCCCGCCTATTCGCCGGGGTTGCCGGCGGACGAGCGATTCCTCGATCGATATGGCCATGGGACGCACGTGGCCGGAATCATCGGAGGGAGCGGCCGCTCTTCCAAGGGAGAGTGGCGTGGCGTAGCCCCGGAGGTCCAATTCGTCAACGTCAAGGTGCTGGATCACGAGGGAAAGGGCACCGCCAGCCGCTTGATCGAAGCGATGGAATGGGTCATCAGCAATCGTGACGCCTACGACATCCGGATCGCCAATCTCTCGCTGGGACACCCTCCCGTCGAATCGTATCAGAACGATCCGTTGTGCCAGGCCGCCGCGGCCATGATGGATGCGGGTATCGTCACCGTCGTATCGGCCGGCAACATTGGCAAGACCCCGGACGGTACGAGGATCTGGGGCGGTATCGTCAGCCCCGGGATCTCTCCCGAGGTGATCACGACGGGAGCCGTCAACACCAAGGGGACCGCCACTCATAGCGACGATGTCAGCACCAGCTACGGCTCCAGGGGTCCCACCGTGGACGCGCTGTTCAAGCCGGATGTTTCGGCCCCGGCCAATCTGATTACCTCTCTGCAGGTGCCCCACAGTTATCTGGCCACCAACTACCCCGATCTGCGGGTGGGAGACCACTACCTGACCCTGAGTGGATCGAGCATGGCGACGGCTTTCGCGAGCGGGGTGGCAGCGCTGCTCCTGGACGCCAACGACGATCTCTCGCCGGATCTGGTCAAGCTGATCCTGCTGGTCACCGCCGTGCGATTGGACCAGCCTCACATGCTGGAACAAGGGAACGGCCTGGTGAACGCCGCAACCGGGGTGGATGTGGCCTCCAACCTGAAGGTGAAGAAACAGAGCCTCAAGCGGACCGTCGAACCGTCCTGGTTGCTCGACGGTGAGCGAGTCTGGGCCGGTGGCGCCTTCGCGGTTGTCGACCGTGTGGTCTATACCCCCTTGGTCGCCCTCCCCGGATTCTGGGGCGATGGCACTGTTTGGAGCAGCGTCCTGAGGCCGGTGGATTACTCCGACTGGCTCAGTGAACTGCTCGGTCCCAACAGCGTGATCTGGGCCGACAGCGTGATCTGGGCCGACAGCGTCATCTGGGCCGACAGCGTCATCTGGGCCGACAATATTGTCGTGTCCGACAGCGTCATCTGGGCCGACAGCGTCATCTGGGCCGACAGCGTCATCTGGGCCGACAGCGTGATCTGGGCCGACGATGGCTTCCAGTCGGGCTACCTCGAGGACGACATGTGACACGGAATCTCGACTTCGGTCTGGTTTCTTCCGGTCGGATCTTCTAGACACCCCTGATTTGCCGGATCACCAGGCTGAGACGCCGGCCGCCTCTCCCGACCGGCCCCGGGAGAGGCGGCTCGGTAGGTCCACACGATTCCACCCAAACCCCTCCAGCTTTCCCCAATTGTAGAGCCGAGCCGAGGAGTTTCGACCATTGCGCCCGGGTGTCGTCCTCTTGGCGGAGCTTTCTGCCCGGCGCGTGCTCGCGCCGAGAAGTTCCGGGGAGGTTAACGATCTGCTGGAAGGCCCGCTCACGCTTTCTTGCGAATCGCGCGATCGAAGTTCTTTCGGGAGGAGTCCTGGTTTCCTGTTGCCGAGAGCTGTTGGTTTCGGATGGAGTCGTACACTTCTCGCCGGTGCACGGGAATCTGGCGCGGGGCCTCGATGCCGATCCTCACCTGGTCGTTACCCACCGAGACGATCTTGATTTCGACCTCGTCCCCGATCATGAGGCTCTGGCCGGATTTGCGCGTGAATACCAACATGATAATCGTGCACGTCGGACCCTCTTCGCAACAGGGCCGGAGGTCAGTATAGTCGCTGCAGGCCGGGCCGCGGCTGTGCGTACGATCACCGCCGGGCGAAAATCGAAGATTGCCACGGTGGATCGGATAACCTTCCGGGAATATCTTGACGGTAGCGTCAGAAATTCGTCGAAAATCCCCCAAATTGCGATCACGATCACATCCCGGGCTCGTCTTTTGCCGCTAGTATGCCTAAGCGCTGGTCGAACATCCTTAGCCAGGGGCAAAAGGGCTTTCGGCACTTGCAGTGAGAACAGCGAGGAGTCCTTTCACAGCAAATGGGGGCAAAGTAAGGGGATTCATCCATGGGTGTTACAGAAAACCAAAGTCATTCGGTCTTGGTTCTGGAAGACGACACAGTATTGGCCTCGGCCCTGAGGGAGTTCTTGGAGGAAGAAGGCTGGGCCGTGGAATGTGCGACCACCGCACGACAAGCTCGCTCAATGATCAGCAACAACGTGTTCGACTTGGTACTGGCAGACTACCGCTTGCCGGACGCCGATGCGCTCACCGTGTTCGACGACATACAGTCCCGGTCTCCGCTCACCAAGGTGATGATGATGACCGGAGTCGTCAACGGCGAGGTTGCCGCCAGTGCTTTCCGCCGGGGTGCGTCAGACCTCATATACAAACCGTTCGAGATCAGCGAGCTGGAAGCGCGAATCGAAAAGCTGATGGAAGCCACCGGAGTCGGGCTCGAGGAGGTGGCTCCCAAGGACGAGGCAGCGATCGTTCCGGAAACGGAGATCGTGGGCGAAAGCCCGCCCATGAAACGCCTGTTTCAGATGGTCGATCTGGTGGCGCGGACCAAAGCCACGGTGATGATCCTGGGTGAGAGCGGCACCGGCAAGGAATTGGTGGCCCGGGAGCTTCACAGGGCCAGCGCCCGGCGCAACAAACCGTTCATCGCCATCAACTGCGGGGCCATTCCCGAACACCTGCTCGAGGACGAGCTCTTCGGACACGTCAAGGGAGCCTACACCGACGCCAGCCAGCCGCGGGCCGGCAAGTTCGAGCAGGCCCACGGCGGAACCCTGTTCCTGGACGAGATCGGCAACATGCCGCTTCCGCTGCAGGTCAAGCTCCTGCGGGTGCTCGAGCAGCGCGAGCTGGAAAGGCTCGGCAGCAATCAGGTGGTTCGAGTCAACGTCCGAATCATCGCCGCCACCAATTGCGATCTCAAGGAACGGACCCGCAACGGGGACTTCCGGGAAGACCTCTATTACCGGCTCAACGTGGTCCCCATCCATTTACCCCCGCTGCGCCGGCGCATCTCCGACGTTCCCCTCCTGATCAACCACTTCCTCGAAATCTTCGCCGAGGAATACGAACTCCCGCAGAAGCAGCTCCACCCGGACGCCCTCAAGAAGCTGTTGCTCTACAGCTGGCCCGGAAACGTCCGCGAGCTGCGCAATGCCGTGGAGTTCGCCACCGTTCTCTCGGGCGAGCGCAAGGCGCTGCAGTTCGAGGACTTTCCGGCCCTGGTGAACGAGCTGGAGTCGGCTCCAAATCCGCTCCTGCACCATGTGGCCCTCCCGGAGGAAGGGATCAACCTGAACGAGGTGATCGCCGAACTGGAGCGACACCTCATCGAACAATCCCTGGAACGCACCGGCGGCAACAAAGGCAAAGCAGCCCGCCTGCTCCACCTGAAGCGTACCACTCTGGTGGAAAAGCTCCGGCGCATGAACCGCCTCGAGGAGTGTGCCTGAAGGAATCTTCGCGGGGGACCTGACCCGCGCATCACTTGCGAGGATTCCACCGGCCCCAGATATCATCCCCCCTGGCCTGCGGGGCGTCTTGCCAGCGCCTCGCAACGCCCCCCCATCAAAATCCGGGTGAATGCCTGAAGTGTTATAATCCCACCCATGCGGGCCCCGGCGGCCATCGCCCTCTTTCTGCTCACCCCGACACTCCCGGCACAGACCCCTTCCTTCCACGTGGATGCCGAGTTCGTGAAAGTCCCCGTGAGCGTTTTCGACGCGAAGGGCGCGGCTCTGACCGACCTGACGCAGGAAGACTTCGAGCTGTTCGACGAGGGGAAACCTCGGCCGATCGAGAATTTCCTGCTCGACCGCGCTCCACTGCACGTCTTGTTGCTACTGGACACGAGTGGAAGCTTGCGGGAAGAACTCGAGGAGATCCGGCGTGCCGCACTTCGCTTCGCGGGCGCCTTTTCCCGCGAGGACCGGCTCTCCATCATCAGTTTTGCCGACGAAGTCGCGGTCTTGGAGGACTGGACCAATCGGTTCAGGCGCCTCAAGAGGGGCCTGCAGAAACTGGAACCCGGCTATCGAACGGCTCTCTACGACAGTCTCCAGTCGGTCATTTCCGAACACTTCAGCGGCATTGCGGGCCGCAAAGCAATCATCCTCCTCACGGACGGCTTGGACAACGAAAGCACGACGGCCTACGATCAACTGCTCCCTACGCTGATCGGTCATGACATTACCCTGTACATCATCAGCCGCACTCGCTTGGTCCTGCCCAAAGTCAGGAACAGCACTCGCGTGGAATTTCTCAACCGGGTGATGAAAGAGCTCCTCGACGAGGGCGACGGTTCGGACGGGGACTTCGTGGACATTTATTTTCGCGAAAAGGAAACGGCCTTGGTCCGGCTGGCCGAGAACACGGGGGGCCGGGTCCTCTTCCCCGAATACCTGGAAGAATTGCGCCAGAGCTATGTTCAGGTGGCCCGCGAGCTGAAGCTGCAGTACTTGCTGACCTTCAACCCGCCCGCCGCGTCCGAGCTCTCGTTCCGTTCCATCCGCGTCGAGTGCAAGCGTCCCGTGGGCAGGCTCCACTTCCGGCGACAGTACTTCTGGGGACCCGTGCCCGAGCAGCCGTGAACTTCAGACTTCCCTGTTGCATCGAGTCAGAGCCCCGCGCCGGCCTCACTCATCCCCCAGGCTGGATCCGCCCGTCGAGAAGGCTCCGGGAGATCTCCTCCGTGCGCAGCACGAAGCGTTGCTCTTCGGGGTCGTAGGTCATCACCTGCCAGTGGAACCCGTCACTGAGCACCCGCACACTGCCCTGCCGGGCGGTCGAGAGAACCGGCACGCCGAGCCGCTGCAGCCGCTCCAGCGTGCTGGGCGCGGGATGGCCGAAGAAGTTGCGCCGGCCCGCCGAAATCACGCCCAGCTGGGGCTGAACTCGTCGAAGAAAACTCTCTGACGAGCTGGTCCGGGCCCCGTGATGGGCCACCTTCAAGACCGTAACCGGCTCCAGCGATTCCTGTTTCGCCAGCCTGGCCTCCGCCTCGGCTTCGATGTCCCCGGTCAAGAGAGCTGTGAAATGCCCGAACCGCAGCCTCATCACCAGTGAGGCGTTGTTGATGCTCCAGACTTCGCCCCGGGCGGGGTGCAAGATCTCATGGTGAACTCCACCAAGGCGAAAGGATCGCCCTCGCAGGAGCTGCTGCCAGGCCCGGCCCGTCGAGCCTGGCTCGGCAGACGGGAGAGAGAAATAGTACACTCGCGCAGGCACGAAGGAAGGCCCCAAGAACTCCAGGCCTTGGACGTGGTCGGCATGGGGATGGCTCAGCAGAACGTAGCTCAGGCGCCGCTGGCGCTGGCTCCACAGGTAACGCCCAACCAGGGCCCGCCCCACGAAATCGCTGCCTCCACGGGCCAGGCGCAGCCCGCCGCAGTCCACCAGCGCACTCGTCCCGTCGGGATACCGCAGATGGATGCTGTCTCCCTGGCCGACATCCAGAAACGTCAGGGAAAACTGGCCCGCTGGTGGAATCGAATCGCGGGTCACGGCCGCCAGCATGGCCAGGGGCAAGACTAGAACCAAGCTGCGCCACCGCTCCGGACTCAGGTTCCAGACCAGCCCGAGCAGCAACAGGTAGGCAGCCCCGACAGCGTACTCCGGATGAGGTAGAAACACCCCTAAAGACAAAGCCTCGAGTCGATGCATCAGTTCCCAGACGAAACCGGCCCAGGAACCGGTGAGCCAGCCCAACCATTCCCCACCATGAGGCAGCCAGAAAACCAGCAACCAGGCCAATGCCAGCAGCACCAGCAACGAGAAGCAGGGCACCAGAGCCAGATTGTGCAGCACCTGGGTGGGAACCAGCAGGTTGGAATAGAAGAGGGCGAGGGGAAGCGTTCCCAATTGTATCAAGAGCGAGCCGGTTGCCAGCGCCGGCAAGTATGCGGCGGGCCCAGCCAAGGTCACGGCGCCGCAGCGCCCCACAAAGCGCGGCAAGAATTGACACCACTGCTCCCAGGCGAAGCGGACCCGCCGCTGCCAGCGCGCCGCCGCTGACGACTCCACGCTCACCTCGGCCGACCAGGTGCTTTGCAGACCCCGCCGTCCCGCCTCGAAACGGTCATTGAGCGGTTGCACCAGCATTCCGATAACCGCCAGAGAAAGGAAGCAAAAATGGAAACCTGCGGAGTCGATGGCGGCGGGCCAAGCGGAGGCCAAACCCAAAGTCACCACACCCAGGGAGTTGAGCAGACGGGGAGACAATCCCCAGGACTTCAGTCCCAGGCAAACCGTGGTCATGAGCCCGGCCCGGACGGTGGCAATGGGGGCCCCCGTGAGACCCACGTAGGCCCAGCCGATGGCGAGCGCTCCGAACATTCCTGCCTGGCCGGTCCACCGTAGCAGGGCCCCGGCCAGCAGGACGACCAGAGACACATGAAAACCCGAGACGACGAAGAGGTGCAGCACGCCCAGCCGGCGAATCACCGAGCGATCCGCATCCTCCAGGAGAGCACGCTCACCCAGAAAGGCGCTGGCGATGAGTTTGCGGGAGCCAGGCTCGAGCGAGGAGCGCAATGCTCCCTCGAAGGCCTTCCGGTAGGCGTACAGCCAGCCCCGGAGCCCTTTTTCCGCGCCGGGGAGACGCTCCACCTGTCTGGGCGACTTGAGGCGAATCACGTGGAGGATGCCGCGCTGCCAAAGCAATTGCCGGAAGTCGGGGACCCCTGGAATGGCGTGATGATTGGCTTCTCTCAGGTAGGAGACGATTCGGATTGTGTCACCGTATTGGACGGGAACTTGCAATGAACCCGGCTGTTGAACGTACAGCGCCACGTTTCCCGGGTAGTCCACTTCCCTGCCCGCCTGCTCGACCCGCATAGGCCTCAGTTCGGCGTAACTGAAACCGTCGCGCTGCTGGACCGTGGAGACCACACGAGCATCGACAGTCACGACCCGGTCCGCATCGATGGGCAGTCTCGGGCGCGGCCAAGGGTTCAGCCAGTCGAGGGCCACCAGTACCAGGACTGCCGGGGCAAAACAGGGATTGAACATCAGCAAGCGGAGAATCTCGGGCCGGGGGTTCAGCCTCCACTCCGTCTGGCCGGGTGAGTGCTCCTGCGTTCCAGAGGTGGTTTGAGGACGGCGGCGCTCGAGATCCCTCACATCATCCATTACGTCTGAGTGGGGAAATGCGCGAACCGAGGGTGGGTCTCACCGGGCGAGGTCGTGAAAAGGGGACGCGATGCATCGATGACCGGCACGCCTCCGGCTGTCGAGCAGCCGGTGGCTCAATACCCCAAAGCCGTACCGTCGCCCCGCCTGGGATCGGGTGCGCCCAGGCGCATTCCGGTTTCGGGATCGATGAGGATGCAATGGGCGTCTCCGATCCGCTCCCGATACTCGATCTGGTGGCCGCGCCGCCGCAGATTCTCCTCGACGTCGCGCACCAGTGCGTCCTTTTCCGCCAGCAAACGGTCGGGGAGCCACTGGTGGTGGACTCGAGGAGCGTCCACGGCCTCCTGGATGTCCATTCCGAAATCCACCAGGTTGAGAATCACCTGCAACACGGTGTTGATGATGGTCGGACCGCCCGGGCTGCCGGCCACCAGGAGCAGTTTACCGTCTTTCTTGACCAGTGCGGGCGCCATCGCGCTCAGCGGGCGCTTGCCCGCCGCGATTGAGTTGGCCTCGCCTTGAATCAGACCGTAGGCGTTGGGGACACCGGGCTTGGACGAAAAGTCGTCCATTTCGTTGTTGAGCAAAAAGCCGGCCCCCCGCACGGTCACGCCCGAGCCGTATCCGCCGTTGATGGTGGTCGTACATGCCACGGCGCCGCCCCGCGAGTCCACGACGGAATAATGGGTAGTCTGAGTGGACTCGGCCGCCGGAGGCTCTCCGTGAGACACGCGCTCGCTGGGCGAGGCCCAATGGGCGTGGATCCCATCGGCCCAGGTCCGGGCATACTCCTTGTCGATCAGGCCGACGGCGGGAATCTCCGAAAAATCTGGGTCCCCGAGAAACTCGGCACGGTCGGCGAAGGCCCGGCGCATCGCCTCGACCATCAGGTGAACGGTCTCACTCGAGCGGGCGCCCAGATTGGCCAGAGGGAAGTTTTCCAGAATGTTGAGCATCTCGACCAACACCAGGCCACCGGAGCTGGGCGGGCCCATCGAGACGACTTCGTACCCCCGGTAGGTCCCGCGGACGGGGGGCCGTTCTTTGGCGTGGTAATTTCGCAGGTCTTCGAGGGTGATGTTGCCACCGTTGGCTTCCATCTCCGCCACGATCAGCTTCGCAATCTCTCCTTCGTAGAAGGCCGGCGGCCCCTGCTCGGCGATCAGCTCCAGGGTGCGGGCCAGCTCCGGCTGCCGGAGCAGTTCGCCTTCGCGGTAGAGTTGGCCGTCGCGAAGAAAAATTCGACGGCTCTCCGGGAACTGCTCCAGCAACTCGGCGGCTCTCTCCAGACTGCGGCTGCTCGTGTAGCTGACTGCAAAGCCCTGCTGCGCCAGCCGAATTGCCGGTTGCAGGAGGCTCTTCCAGGGGAGCCGGCCGTACTGCTTCCAGGCCAGGTGCATTCCCGCCACCGATCCCGGGACTCCCGAGGCCAGGTGCCCGACGGTGGAGCGTCCTTCCGCGACGTTCCCCGCCTCATCCAGGTACATGTCCCGGTAAGCCGCAGCGGGAGCCGCCTCCCGGAAGTCGACGCTGGTCTCGACCCCGCGCTCCGGGTCGTGGATGATCATGAAGCCTCCGCCCCCGATATTGCCCGCCTCGGGCAGCGTCACAGCAAGCGCGAAACCCACGGCCACTGCCGCGTCCACGGCATTTCCGCCCTGCCGGAGGATTTCCAGTCCGGCCTGGCTGGCCTCGGGGCTGGCCGACACTACCATGACCTGCTTGCCCCGGGCCGGCAGACGGCTGGCCGCAAAAGCGCCGGCCGCCAGGGTGGCAGCCAGCAATCCAGTGAGAATGATTCGAGGGGAGATTCTGGCGCTCTTCATATCAGAAGAGAGGATAGCCCAAAAGTGGGGACTGTCACACGTTTCGACGCTGCTTCCAGCCGTTGAACGGGAAAGGGGACCGTCACTCCCGGCTCAATTCCACCAGCTCGTTCAGGGATCCGGATCGGAATCCCCGAAGATCGAGCGTGACCCACCGGTAGCCCAGCCGGCGCAGCCGCTGGTCGATGCGTTCCAAGATCTCCGGCGTGAGGATGGCTCCGAACTCGTCCCGGTCGACTTCCAGCCGGGCCAGCTCTTCGTGGTGGCGAACCCGGAAATTGCGCAGCCCCAGTTGCCTGAGAAAATCTTCCGCCCGCTCGACCTGCCGGAGCTTCTGAGGGGTGATTTCGGTGCCGTAGGGGAAGCGCGACGAGAGACAGGGCATGGCCGGCAGGTCCCAGGTCGTCAAGCCGTGGCGCCGCGACAGCTGCCGGATCTCTGGCTTCGTGAGGCCCGCTTCCAGCAGCGGGCTCACCACGTCGGATTCGGCCGCGGCCCGTCGTCCCGGCCGGTAGTCGTCCAGATCGTCCCGGTTGCTCCCGTCCAGGATCGCATCCGCGCCACACTCGATGCGCAGCTTGGAGAGCGCGGCGTACAGCTCGGACTTGCAGAAGTAACAGCGGTCGGACGGGTTGGAGGTGTAGTTGGGATCCTCCACTTCCCGGGTCGGCAGTTCCACGTGTTCCAGCTCGTGCCTTCGCGCGAAGTCCCGGGCCAGGGTGCGCTGCAACTCCGACACGGCAGGCGAGAGTGCCGTCACGCAGCGGGCTTCGCGGCCCAGTTCCCGGCGTGCCACCCAGGCCAGGTACGAGCTGTCCACACCGCCGCTGAACGCCACGATGACCCGCCGGAAGCCGGCGATTCGAGACCGAAGTTGGGCCTCCTTCTGCTCCAGGGTCACAGTGTCCGGATTGTAACACGGGCGAGTCGCGCCTCACGGGGTCTGTGCTACCATGAGTTTCGGCAATCATCTGTACAGTTGGCCGCTCGAGCCGAACCCTCCGGGGAAGGCCGCAAAGCTGGCCGGCGCAGACACCGAGACGAGATCATGACTAAGAATGTTCCAGTTTTCCTCATCCTGGCAGTAGTGACGCTGGCCACTCCTTTGCCCCTCTTAGCGCAGCAGCCGCCACGCCCCCAGGAGCAGCAGCCCCGTCCCATCGAAGAAGCCGAAGACCGGCCCGAGGGACGCGCGACGCTGCGTGTCGAAATCGAACAGATTCGAGTCGACGTCACCGTCCAGGACAAGAAAGGCAACCTGATCCAGGGGCTGAACAAAGGGCACTTCAAAGTGTACGAGAACAAGGTGGAGCAGGAGATCACCAACTTCTCGCCCATCGAAGCCCCCATGACCGCGGTGCTGGTGGCCGAGTACAGCCGGTTGCTCCCCTGGACGGGATTTCTGGAAGAAGTTTACTACGCCTCTCATTACTTCGTGCGGGGCATGCGCGAAGGGGACTTCATCGCGATCATCGCCTACGACATCCGACCCGAAATCCTGACGGATTTCACCAGCAACCCCGCAGAGGCCCTGGACGCCCTGCGCCGCCTCAATTTTCCCGCCTTCAGCGAGAGCAACATGTACGACGCGGTGATCGACACGCTGGACCGGCTCGAAGAGGTTGAGGGCAAGACCGCCGTGGTGCTGGTCTCGAGCGGCCTGGACACCTTCAGCAAGCACAACCTTGACGATCTGCTCAGGACCGCCAAGAAGACCAATGTGGTGATCTATCCCGTGGCCGTGGGGGGCAATGTGCTGGCTCGCTACGAGCACCGGCTCCCGGCCAGCACGCGCATGGACTTCTACCAGGCCGAGGCCACATTGAAGGCGCTGGCCAGATTCACCGGCGGTGAGGCATTCTTCCCGCGCTTCCTGGGAGCCTTTCCCGGCATCTTCGAGACCATCTCGGCCCTGCTCCGCAACCAGTACTCCCTCAGCTACGTCTCCTCCAACCCTTCCAAGGACGGCAAGTTCCGCAAGATCAAAGTCGAAGTCAACGCCGACGTCAACGGCGACGGCAAACCGGACAAGCTCAAGGTGAACCACAAAGAGGGGTATCTCGCCGACGACAAGTAGAGCGACCCTCCCCCGGATTCTCAGGAGAATTCGGACGCGGCAGCGGTAGGGCTATGCTGGCTGCCGACTCCCGCCCTGCTCGCGATCACACGCCCGGCCGGCGCTGTGGGACGATCCCGGCGCGCCGGCGACCACTGGTGAGATGTGCGGGTTGGCCCGGTACTCCTGTCAGGTCCGGGCAGGCGAGACATTTTCTGCTCGGATCGGGATCTGCTCCACGATGGTGAGTCCAAACCCTTCTGCGCCCACGATCTTCTTGGGGTTGTTCGTGAGGAGTCGGATGTTGTGCAAGCCGAGATCGGCCAGGATCTGAGCGCCGATGCCGTGGCGCCGGAAGGCTGTGCTGGCCGACACCGGAGTCTCCGGAGAGCGTCCGGCGTGCCGCTCCAGTTCGCTGATCAGGATCTCGTTCTTGGACTTGAGCCGCAAGTAGACCAGAACGCCGCGTCCCGCCGCGTCGATCTGCCGCAGCGCCCCGGCCAGCTCCTGCCCCGCCGGATCCTGCCGGCTCCGAAAGACATCTCCCAACAAGGTCTCAACGTGGACACGGACCAACACGGGATCATCACCCCGCAGGTCGCCCTTGGCCAGGACCAGGTGCTGATCCCCGTCCAGCTCATTCTCGTAGACGATCAGTTGAAAATCGCCGTAATCCGAAGAGAAGGGCTGGGAGCGCAGGCGCTTGACGAAGCGCTCCGTCTGCAGCCGGAACCGGATCAAATCGACCACCGAGATGATCTTGAGGCTGTGCTCGTCGGCGAACCGGCGCAGTTGGGGTAGGCGGGCCATGGTCCCATCCTCGTTCATGATCTCGCAGATCACACCGGACGGGTGGAGGCCGGCAATGCGTGCCAGGTCGACGGCAGCTTCCGTCTGCCCCGCCCGTTCCAGCACTCCCCCCGGCCGCGCTCGCAAAGGGAACACATGACCCGGCATGATCAAGTCCTCAGGACGGGTGGCCGGGTCGATCGCCGTGAGAACCGTCATGGCCCGGTCTGCCGCCGAGATCCCGGTCGAGACGTTGCGCCGTGCCTCGATGCCCACGCAGAAGGCCGTCCCGTGAACCGACCGGTTTTCATGGACCATCAGTGGGACGCGAAGCTGATCGAGACGTTCCTCGGTCATCGGCATGCAGATCAGTCCTCGTCCGTGCGTGGCCATGAAATTGATGGCCTCAGGCGTGATCTTCTCGGCCGCAATGGTCAGGTCGCCTTCGTTTTCGCGGTCCTCCTCGTCGATCACGATCACCATCTTTCCCTGCTCGATGTCTTCGATCGCGTCTTCTACCCTGTCCAGGCTCATGACAGTGCTCCGTTCCTCAGAAGGTGAGGGAGTGGTCATTATAGCGGATTGACCCGGCAGCAGGGCCACCCCCTCGTCTCCCGCGCCAGCGGGTAGCCGTTCGTAGATTCGGGCCTGGCGCTTCATTTGATCGGTGGGAGGCGGCGAATCCAGCGCAGGGACGGGCGGTCGGGAGTGCTGAGACTCTCCAGTCGGTGATGGAAGTAAGAGGTGACGTACTCGAGCACCAGCGGAAGGTCGGGATCTTTCAGAAACAACCAGCTGCCGCGGCGGTTGTCCTGAACGCGAACTCCCGTGACCTCGACCTCCTCCCGGTCCAATTTCAAGACGAAGGGCTCTTCCCCCACCCACTCCATCTTCAGGGGGACCCCGTTGAGCTGGAGCTTCAAGCTCTTCTGAGCCGCCAGCTCCGTGAACAGGGCGCGGGAAAGACGCAACGTCGTCTCGTCGGGGGCTTCCTCATCGACCCCCACTTCGAACAGACTCAACAGCGTGAACCGGCGGCTCTGCTCCAAGGCGCGCTGGTAGACGTGGACCGTACCCTGGTCGTTGACCGACTCCCATTCGAAGACCAGGTCCGGCACCGGGCGGGCGATGCGGACCACGAAACGGTGAGTCTTCTTGGCGTTCTGGTTGGCGTAGATCAAAATCGAATTGGCTTGCAGCGACAGGTCTCCGGCCAGGCCCTGGACGAGGGAGAGAGCGAGAGCCAGCACCAGCACCACGAGTCCTTTGAAATGGCGTACGTGCGACTCGACGTACTTGCTGATCAGGTCGGCTTCCAGATTGACGCCGTCGCCCACCTTCAAACTCGAAAAGTTGGTCACCTCGTGAGTGTGGGGAATGATCGTGACCTCGAAATAGCCCTCCCCGATGCCGGAGACGGTGAGACTGACCCCGTTGACCGTCACGCTGCCCTTCATGACACAAAAGCTGAGGAACTCGCGAGAGGCCGAGAAGCGAAAGACCCAGGAGTTGCCTTCCTCGATGATCGAGACCACTCGGCCCATTTCGTCCACGTGACCTTGCACCAGGTGCCCGCCCAGAAAGTCGGCGAGCCGGGCCGCCAACTCCAGGTTGACTCTCGAACCGGCTCGGCATTGCCCCAGATCGGTACGGCGCAGCGTCTCGGGCGTAGCCTCGACGTCGAAGGAACCGGTGTCTTTGCCGACCACGGTGAGGCAGGTCCCGTTGATGCTCACGCTGTGCCCGACCTCCAGGTCGGCGGCCAGCCGGGAGCGGATCTGGAGCAACGAGCCCTCCGAGCTGGTGTCGGCCTTCACCACCTCGCCGACATCGGTCACGATTCCCGTGAACATGCAGCCATTCTACCGCATGGCGCGCGGCGCGGCGCGTCACGCCGCGCGAAGAACCGAAGCTCAAAGCCCAGCCAATCCCCAAGTCACGAAATTCCCCAAGCTCCACGCCCCTGAGTACTCCGGTTCGTAAATACGGTGACGGTTGCGGGCGAGC